>CAWUOE010000060.1:0-12641 GCA_963923355.1 uncultured Gemmataceae bacterium
GCCTGCCCTCTCTCGGCAGATTGCCCCAGCGTCCGTACCGCCAAGGCCAAAAAGGCCAAGTAATCCCTTCACATCTTTGAAACGGTCGGGGCCCCTTCCATTTGGAAGGGGCCCCGACCGTTTCATGCTTGAACCATCCTGCCGGACCGCCTAGCGCTTCCCCATCACCCGGGCCAGCACCGGCTTCAGCTTGGCCATGTTCTCGATAGTGACCACCGCCGTCCGGGGCCCCACCCGTTCACCCAGCAATCCGGCTGCCGGCGCCCACTGGTACAGGCCGTCCAGCATTTCCTCAGTCTCCAGGCGCAGCAAAAGCGTTTCCTGGAACACCGGGTCGCTGTCCGTACCTTCCAGGAAAAGCCGGATCGCCGGCGGCGGTTCCTGCCCGGTACGCTCGATGAACCACCGCCGCGTCAACTCCGCCGACATCCCCGCCTCGGCTGCCGCGCGCAGGCTCTCGGGCGTGATGGCGATCACCTTGCGCTCAGGTGTGCTTTCGTCGTCAAGCCGTGTCCCCAGGTGCGGCAGCTCGGTCTCCAGCAGCAGGTCGCTGCGGGTCTGGTCCACGATCAGCCGCGTCCCGTCATCCGAGACCTCCACGCACGCCTCGCGGGGCAGCGAGTAGTCCCGGCTGCCGGCGAGGCGAAAATGGCGATAATCCAGATCTCTTTCTTGAACAATGGCAAACCGCTCCGACAGCCGGATCAGCGGCACCCCCCTGCCCTGCGCCTCCTCCATGTCCGAGGGGTCGTCGAATTCCAGCAGTGTCGCGCCCGAATGCACCGCTAGCCGTTCCCGCTTGCCGGCCCACCCGCGCAACTGGTCCCACACCGCGCCCGGCAGCGGCCGACCGCTCCTCCCCTCCAGGAATCCGCGCAGGCCCTCCAGGCTCTCCCCGGCCTCGAGGGCCCGGTAAACAGTCTGCGGGGTGATCACCATCTGGCACGCGGCACCCAGCGTCTTCCACGACCCAAGCCGGCTCAGACGGGCAATCTGCCCCGGGGTCAGGGCCTGCCGGTACGCCACGATCTCCAGGTTCGGTTGCACGAAAAGCGACTGCGGTAGCGCATGGTCTTCAGCGGGCTGGTCACCCATGCCCAAAATCCATCGGCCCCAAGCCGACAAACGGACCGCCAACCCGTCCCTGGCTTCAAGCCCCAGTCGACCGCTCTCCACCAGGCGCAGCGGCCAGGCGATCCCGGTCAGCCACGCTTCCAGCCAGGGTTCACGGGCGCTGGGCCTCTGGTTGCTTTTCCAATGCGGGTGGTTGCGCCGCAACCATTCCTCGATCTCCCCGGGCAGCACCCAGGCCCCCTCGGGCAGTTGCCCCAATACCAGCAAAGCCAGCAGGCAGGCCGACGGGTAGGGATTGCCCGCCGATCCCTCCGGCGTCATCCACCCTTCCTTGGGGCCCCACCGCGTCACCGATTGGCTGGCCTCGAACAGGCTGCCCAGCGCCTCGCCCGTTCCCATGTCCCACAATTTCGGGAAATCTCCGGCCGCCCAATCGTTCTCCTCGGTCCGCAGCACCCCCAATTGCCGTCCCATGGCGGCGATCAGCGGGCCGAAATCCTTTGGGCAAGCCTGGTTTTCGGAAATCGCGGTGGCCAGCAGGGGATCACCCGACAATCGGTCCCAGTCGCGCTTGTAGAAATCGCCGGCCTGCGTCAGGCGGAAAGGGGACTCGGTAGCCGCCTGCCACAGGGCTCCCATCCGGGTGGGAAATTCCAACCCGTCGGCCAGCATGGCCCCGCCCTTCACTTCCACCTCCGTCAGGGGCACACCCTCCGGGGGGATCAGCGGCGGCAGGTCACTGTCACGTTCCTCCACCTCGGCCGCGTGGGCCTCCAGTGCCGCCCGGGGCGGATCTAGCCTCCATGCCTTCGCGGTCGGGACGGGCAGTCCCAGGTTGTGCGGGATCGCCCGCGCGCGCACCACCTGCGGGCAATGCAGCACCAGCCTCTCTCCCGGGCTCAGCGTCAGCCATGCCGTGAAATCTTCCAGGGTTTGCGGCTGCCCGGGTGTGTGGGCCAGGTCGGGGGTCACCAGCCCCGCTTCCATCAGCGCCAGCAGGGGTGCCAAACCGTCCCGGTGACCAAGGGCCAAATGAGCCTGCAACAGATCCGATACAGGGAAAAAATCCCGCCGCATATGCCCCGCGAGGGCCAGCATCACCCGCGCGGCGGGGTCGGCCTTTTCAAGCACCTGCAGCCGGCGTGTCAGCTTCACCGGATCGGCAAGGAAATCCAGCGCGCGCGGCACCAGCTCTTCCGGTTCCAGGCTGCCGCGCGGCTTCACCAGCCCCACCACCACCCGCTCCAGCAGCGCGGTCTCATACCGACCCAGGATGGCTCCTGTCAGGTGCAGGTCATCCGCGGTTGTCTCGGGGGTGTCGTTCATGCCGTGCCCGGGCCCCCGGGGTTGTTCCGCTTGCCCCTCGGGGCCTGGGGCTCGGGTTCCGCGCCGCCCACCAGCTTGGGTGTATGCCCCATGCGGGCCAGTTCCTCCTGCACCGATTCAACCCTCCCGGGCCGGATCAGCAGCGCCGTGGGCGTCAGCCGCCCGGCGATATCCGAGGCAAGCTTCTTGCGCGCCAGCAGTTCCTCCGCCAGCGTCGTGTCTTCCACCAGCACCAGGCTCACCCGCCGGTGCACCTTCACGGGTATGCGGGCACCGCTCATGCCTGGGCCCCCGTGCCGCCCGGGTGGTCAGTATAACCCGGAGCCTCCAGCGGCCCCTCGGCCTGGATTTCCGCGATCAGTTCATCACCGTCCGCGATGCGGTAGGAATAACCCTGCTCCGTCAGGAAAAGTTGGCGGTGGTGGGCGAAATCCTGCTCGCGGCTGTCCCGGCTCACCAGGGTGTAAAAGTGGGCGGATTCTCCGCCGGACTTCGGGCGCAACACACGGCCCAGCCTCTGGGCCTCCTCTTGCCTCGAGCCGAAGGTGCCTGAAACCTGGATCAGCACGCTCGCATCCGGCAGGTCCAAGGCGAAGTTCCCCACCTTGGACAGGATCAGGTGCCTTTCCTTACCCTCGCGGAATCGCTTGTAAAGGTCCTCACGCTCGGGTGTCGGGGTCACGCCCGTGATCAGCGGGATCTTGAACCGTTTCTTCAGCCGACGCAATTGCTCCAGATACTGGCCGATGATGATCACCCGGTGGTTCTTGAAACGCTCCAGAAGCCCCGCCACCACCTCGTCCTTCGCCGGGTTGTCGCTGGCGATGCGGAACTTGCTGCGCCACTCCGCCACCGCGTACTCCAGCCGGCGCTCGGCGTCCATCGCCACCCGCACCTCAGAACACGCCGCCTCGGCGATGAACCCACGCCCCTCCAGCTCCCGCCACGGCACATCGTATTTCTTCGGACCCACCAGGCTGAACACATCCCCCTCGCGCCCATCCTCGCGGACCAGGGTGGCCGTCAGACCCAAACGCCGCCGCGCCTGGATCTGCGCCGTGATCCGGAACACCGGCGCGGGCAGCAGGTGCACCTCGTCATACACCACCAGCCCCCAGTCGCGCTGGTCGAACAACCCGAAATGGGGGTAGTCGCCACTCTTGTCTTCCCGGTGCGACAGGATCTGGTAGGTCGCCACGGTCACCGGCTTGATCACCTTCGTTTCGCCCGTGTATTCGCCCACCAGCTCCTCGGTCAGGTCCGTCTTGTCCAGAATCTCCCGCCGCCATTGCTTCACCGCGGTCACCCCGGTCGTCAGCACCAAGGTGTTCCGTTTCATCAGGCACATCGCGGTGATTCCCACGATGGTCTTGCCCGCCCCGCACGGCAGCACGATCACGCCCGATCCGCCCGAGACATCCCCGCCCGCGTAGAACACGGCGGCCGCGTCTCGCTGGTAATCACGCACATTAAAGGGCAAACCTTCCCGCGTGGAGGAACGCAGTTCCATCTCCAGCGGGGCGCCGTCGGTGTATCCCGCCAAATCCTGGGCGGGGTAACCCAACTCCACGAGGATCTGTTTCAGCACCCCGCGGTTCGCGGGGTCCACCAGCCGGGTCACCTCGCTGATCGGCTCGCCCAGCAGTTTCTTCAGCTTGGGCTGCCGGCTCAGTTCGTCCAGCAGGCCCTTGTCGCTGGCCACCAGTTTCAGCATCGCCATCCCGGGGATGCTCGATGGAAACTCCTGCCCGGTCGCGGCGGTGATCCGGTCCAACTCCGCCGGCGTCGCCCGTTCCAGCTTCAGCCGCCCGTACCGGCTGACGATCTCGCGCAGGTCCGTCAGCAGGTTGCCCGGCACCGGGAACTTGCTGTGCTTCGTCAGCGCCTCCACCATCGACTCGGCCGTCAGGCCGGCCGCCGCCGCGTTCCAAAGCGACAGGGGCGTCAGGCGGTAGGTGTGGATATGCTCGGGGCTTTTTTCCAGCTCAGCGAACGGGGCGATCGAATCCCGAGCCTGTGTGTACTTCGGATTGTCAACTTCCAGAAGAACCGATCGGTCGCCCTGGACGATGAGTGGGTTGCTCGGATCAAACTGCATGCGGAGCCCCGGTGAACCCGGCCCGGCGGGGACCACCGCCCGTACGGGCGACCCTCCGCGAAGACCAACCGGTATCTTAGGTCCACCCGGCAGGGGGCCACAAGCAAAAATGGCGTTTCCAGCCCGGGCCCATGCACTGTTTTTCATGGGCCAAATCTTTCATTCTACCTCAAACTGCACGCCCTGAGGAAGCTCGTTCACCGGGAAAGAAAACAGGCGACCCCGCAGGGCCGCCTGTCCGTGGTTTTCGCCGACCGGCCCAAGGCTCACCGCGCAGGGGCGGCAGCCTCCTGGATCAGTGCGCCATGCTTCTCATCCAGAACCAGGATGGCGAATTTTTCCACCGGGGGCAGGCTCGGGCCGCTCACGCTGGCATGGTCAAATCGGCCCCGGATGTCGGTGTAACCATCCTTGTGGAATCGCACACGCCCGTCGGAATGCCGCGCGTACACCTTCACATAGGTTTTGGCCAGGGGCTTGCCATCCTGCGTGGTCACCTTCAACTGGCCGTTGTTCTCCATCAACGACACGTTCATGGTGCGCGCGAATCTCGGCAGCGAGAAGGTTTTGCCGCCACCCTTCAGCTCCACCAGCGTGTTCACGCTGGCAAAACGTGCCGGCAGGTCGATCTCGATCTGGTTCTTGTCGGCTGGCAGGTCCAGCTCCACGGTCTGGTTGGGCCTGACCAGCGCGAACCGGTCGCCAAACTGCTGGCTGAACGGATTGCGGCTGAACAACAGCTCCACATCCATCTCGTACAGGTTCAACGTCACCCTTTGGATGTTGCGGTGGTTGATCCGCAGCTTGTCGCCGGCCGGCTCGGCGGTCAGCACTGGCTCCTTGCCCGCCTGGTTGCCCTGCCTCAGCATCGGGTCGTCCACGGGCTTCCCGTCCGCGCCGGTCGGCACCTTGCCCCGCGCCTCGGCCACCTGCTCGCCCACCAAGGCAAAGGCGGCCCGCCACCTGTCCACCGGGTAAGCCGCGTATTTGGCCGCGATTGCCTCCGCGCCATCCAGATCCTCGCGTGCCATCGCCAGCCATGCGCCCATCAGGTCGTGCTGCATGGCTGTCGCCACCGAGTTCCTCGGCACACGCTTGTGCGCCTCGATCGCCTCCGCCACGCGGTCCTGCAGCAGCAGGTAATAGGCGACCTGCAGCCAGTCCTCGTTGCCCGGCGCAGGCTTCAGCGCCAGCACCCGCATCAGGTTGTGGTACTGCTCCAGGATCCGCGCGTTGACAATCTGCCGGCTCTTGCCCAGCGCGTGGGCCCGCGCGTGCACCAGGGGCTTGTATTCCAGATGCTCCAGGAATTTCAGCGCGACCGGATCAAAATCCGCCAGGCTGCTGCTGATCCAACCGCCCGCCTCGCGTGCCAGTTGCTCCTGATGGGCCAGGAATTCACGGGCTGCTTCCGGCGCGTCATGCTTCAGGGCGTAGGACCACAGGACAGGGTGATAGGTTTTCCTCACACGCAACGTCGCGAGCACGCGCTCAAAGTAGGCCTTGTCCGCCATGCGCCAGGCAATGCGGCCCAAGTCGGTCTCCTGCAGGTTCGCCTTTTCCAGGTAAGCCATCACCTCGTCGGGCGTTCCCATCTGCGACACATGGTCCCAACTGCCCGTGTCCACCTTGCTCAGCTTCTCCACCACGTTCAGCGGCTGGGCCGTGCCCGATGCCACCACGCGCTCATCCTTGGCCACCTGGGCCGGGCACTGGTTGAACTTGCCGGTCTTGGGGAAGTAGAAGAAATACTCCAGGGTCTGGGTGCGGAACGGCTCCAGGTCCACTGGGGTGGCCTTCGTCACTTGACCACCCCCCAGGGGCATCGCTCCCTCGGGGATCTGGGTCAGCACACTCAACCGCTGCCGGCTGCTCGAAGGATTGGTCACCACCACCTGGCATCCCAGCACGCGCTGCACCAGCGCCTCCTCGCCCAGGAAATGATCCACCTTTTCACCGTTCTCCGTGCGGAACCGGTCCGCCGGATCGAACAGGTTCTGGCTCACCAAAATCGGCAGTTTTCCCTGCCCCGCCGCGGATGGGCGGATCTCCTCGTGGTAGACGATCGCCGGGCCAGCAGACTTGTGCGTCATCCGCGCGCCGTCAAACTTCACTTCGGCCTTGGCAGCCTCAAACGGCAGATCGATCATCGCCAGCGCCAGCAGGGCCTCATGCACATTGTGCGACGCGTCGCCCAGGTGCTTCGACAGGAAAGGCGCCTTGCCATCGTGCTTCGCCAGATCCAGCCAGAAGGGACCCGCCGGCACCAGTTCAGGGGTCTGTTCGCCGATCGGCATACGGTCATAGTTGTTCTCCGCCCACTCGGTGGTGGGCGCCACAGGTCGGTACAGTTGCTCCATGCCCGATTGGCGGCCGCGGTTGTTGTCGAAGAACAGCGAGTCCCCGTTCTCACCCCTGCGAAGCATCCGGGCCCCAAGTTGGGCCTTTTTGTCGGACTCCTCTCCCTTTTCAGCCAACTTGCGCGCCTCGTCGCTCAGGGTCTCCAGCTCTTTACTTTCCGCATCGCGGAAACGGCTCTTGGCATCCTCCTTGGCCTTGGCCACATCCTTCCCCGCCTTGGCCAGGCTTTCACGCTTGCCTTCAACACCATCGGCGGGCTGGCCGGGTTTGTCTCCGGCTGACCCTCCCCGGCCACCGCCTCCCGGCCTTCCAGCAAACCCGCCAAGGGCTCCTCCGCCAAATCCCCCTCCAAGCCCTCCGGGACCACCGGGTGGCATCGCCCCCGCGGCACCCGGTGCCATCCCGGGCATCCCGAAGGCGCGACCCATCGCATCCACACCGCGCTGACCCTGGGCTGCCCTGTTTTGGGGCAGGTTTCCCCGGTCACCCAATCCCAATGCCTCCAGCTCACCGCCCGTTGCCAGGCCGCTCAGGCTCACCGCCGTGTCAAACACCTGCCATTGGCGTTCGATCTGCGGTGGAATCAGCTTCACCCGCTCCTCCAAAAGCCGGATTGTCCCGGCCGTTTCAGCCTGAACCGCCCGCCCCAGCAGCACCCGCTCCAGTGTGTTCAGCCGGCTCTGGCCCCACACCGTCCGATCCTGGCTCAGGTCCGCCCCGGTCAGGTAACGGTCCAGGAAGGTCTTTTCCTTTTTCTGGGCCAGGTGCGGCCGCACCACGGCCTCGAAGAAGGTTTTGTCCTTCTGCGCGATGAACAGAGCCAGCTCATGGCAGGCATGCTTCGAATACAGCTCCTTTTTCTCGGCTTCCTTCAACTTGTCCCACCGCGTCAGGAAAGCGAACTCTGCCCAGCGGCTGTCCTGCGCCAGGGTCCCCAGCATCTGGTGCGCTTTGGCAAGCGTGTCCACCACCTCCACGCGGGAACTCGAGGCGTCCTCAAGCACCAGTTCCTGGCCGGCCTGCAGCAGGGTCACACGCTTCTGCTTGGTCGGCCGGGTCGAGGCATCCAGGCTCCTGGCCAATCGCAGGTCCCGGCTTTCCACCGCGCTTGGCGGCAGGTCGACCAAGGTCCCCACCGTGGTCAAGGGATCCACCAAGACCAATTGCGCCAGCCCATGCCTGCCCAGCGCGTTGCGCGGGATTTGGATCAGTCCCGCTTGGTCCGGTGCCAGATTGGCCAGGACCACCGCTTGGGCGGCAAGGAAATCCAGATCCGGGGAACCATCCCCCGCGGCCCGGCTCATCGCGTCGGCCGCGGGCGGTGGCGCCGCCGCGCTCGGGGCCGCCACTCCCTTGGGAGCGAACTGGCCGCCCTCCGCGGCCTCCTGCGCTCCGGTTTCCGTCGACCGCATCGACCACGGATTCACCAGAAGGCTCGGCCGCTCCATCATCACCCCGGCGAACTTTGCCTGGGTACGCCGGTCCAGGACATACCGGTACTCGTCACCGATGTCCCTGCCGGTCACATAAGCAGACTGTTGCTCCGCCAGGATCACGGCATCCAGCGGCGCGGGCCGTATGCCCGAAAGCGCCCCATAGGCCCCGCGGTCCGGCACATACCGGGTGGCCAGCAGATGCGCCCGGCTGAATGGCGTCGCGTCCGCCAAACGCACCTCCAACGTCTCGTCAGTCACCTTCAATTCCGCCACACGCGCCGGCTTCAACTTCTCCAGCCGGCCCATCCGCTTGCGGCCCACCACCCAGCCGTTCACCTCCCCCCCGTCGATCACCCGCACCAGGGTCTTCTGCCCGCTTGCCAGGAAATGAATTTCGTGGTCACCCGCGACCAATCCCTCCAGCACGATCGACCCACCCTCCACGCGAGACGCCTTCCCGGCGGTTCGTCCCTGCAGGCTGTCGGCGCGGAAAACTCCTGCCCGGGTCTCCAGCACAGTGACCTGTTGCTCCATCGGTTTGGCCCCGTCGGCGGGCATCACCACCGTTTCACCGGCACGCGCATGCACCAGAACCGGCCGAACCGAGTCCGGTCGCGGCAAGCTCCAACGTCGCACCGCTCCCTCCTGGCTGGTCGCTTCCAACCAGTCGATCGACTCCAGCGTTTTCAGGTCACCCAGGCGGATCTGCCCGCTGGCATCCGATTGAAGCTGGGTATCCACCGTCGGCCGGAAGTCACGGTGCTTGATCTTCAGCCGGGTCGGCATGTCCGTGATCGGCTCACCCGTCCGGCCCAACAGCTCGATCCGGTAACCCGACGCGTCCCGTGTCAGGTGCAGTCCGCCCCGCTGCTGGGTCCGCCGGGTCCCGTTCACTGTCAGCCCCCCGGTCGCCTCCACGGCATGCTCCCGGGCCTCCGATTGGTTCCTCACCTTCGCTGTCATGCGGAACGACAGGCTGGCCAGACGGTCTGGCGTCTGGAAGGCGTGGGTCGCCTCACGGTTCTCCCCCAGCTTGAAGCCCTTCACCTCCTGCGTGGTCGCGATCCCGTCCAGGTTCACCGCCGTGACGTGCAGGCGCACATCCTCGAGCAGGCCCAGCGACACCGGCTTGCCGGCCAGTGTCAACTGCGGCCGCACCAAAACCTCGGCCTGCCCGCGCGCCAACAGCGATTCCCGCTCCACATGGAAACCCGCCGTCAACCCGTAGGACTCGGCCAGGTGGTCGATCATCTCCAGGCTGGCCAGGCTTCCCCGCTCGATCACCAGCGGCTTGCGCCCCGGGCTGCTGGCATAGGGCAGCAGGATCGCGCCCTGCTCATCCGCCTTGTATTGTTTGCCAGCCAGCCATACCGACGCGTCGTTCACCGCCTTGCCGGATTCGTCGATCACCCGCACCGCCTGCCCGGCCGGCGTCACGGTCACCTGCGGACGCAGCTTGCCCTTGCGGATCAGCGCCCGGCTCGAGCGGCCCGCGCCGATCAGGTCCACCACCCACACCCCGCTCCCCTTCAGCTCCGGAAGGTCCAGCCGTTTTCCCACCCGCTTGAAGGGCGATTCGGTGAACTCCAGCTTCAGGGTCTTGCCGGCGACCAGACCGTCCAGCGGCAGATCGGTGTCAATCTCCGTCTGCCGCGTCTTGTAATGGTGGGCTGCGTTCACCTCATACACCTGCACCAGCAGGCTGGGCACGTTCTTCACTGTCAGTTCCAGGCTCACCGGGTCGCCCGGCGCGAACTGCAGCGCGCTGTTGGGCGCGAAATCGATGTCCACCCGGTCCCGCAATTCCCGGTAATACTCGGGGCTCACCTCGCTGGCCCACCGCTCCGGGTCACCCAGCCCGCGCGTGATCTTCGCCTCGGCGAACAGGTTCTTCAGATACCCAGCCTCCAGATAGGGACTGAATTCCGCCGGACTCTCCGCGGTTGAAAGCAGGTCCAGCAGGATCGCGCGCACCAGGCGCTCGTCGTCGAACACCGGCGGCAACTGGGTTGCCGGTGAATAATCATTGCCCAACGGGGCCGGGTACCGCTGCGCAGCCTCTCCCTCCAGCAGGCGCGGGGCCATGTACGGCCGCTGCCTGGGCAGGGCCAGATATTCCATCAGCAGCGCCTTGTCCAGCTTGCCCGTCATCCGGTTGTGCTGCAGCTTGTGGTAGTAGGCGTTGGCCTTCAGCGGATTCATCACCGGGTCGAGCGGCCGCGCGAAAGCCACCAGCCGGTCCAGGTACTCACCCATCACCCGCAGGTCCTCGGGGAAAGCCGCGTCGGCGCCGGGCAGCAGGCGCGTGGCCCGCGCCAGCACCCAATTCTGCTGCCGCCGCAGGTCGGGCTTCCGCCTCGCCAGCTCGTCCATTTGTTCCGCGGTCAGGTTCCGGTGGATCCCCACGCTGCCAAACCCGCCCGAATGGGGCGCGTCCAGGTCGGCCACGATCAGGTCCACCAGGTTCGGCAGGTCCGGCCGCTGCAGCCGGTTCAAAAGCGACCTGCGCTGCTCGTTCGACAACTTGGCCGGCTCCGCCGCCAGCCACCTCAGGGCGCCATCCTCCGCCAGGTCCACATGCGCGTGCGGCGCGATGTCCCGCTGGCGCAGCCGGTCGCGGCTGATGCTCGCGGCATCGAGGACTGTGGGCAGCGTCGTCTTGGCGCCGGGCACCTGGCGCTGGTGGTCGTAGGTCAGACCCAGGTGGCGGATCAGGTAGTCCAGGCTCTTCCTGGGATCCTTCCGGTAGCTCAACAGGGCGTGACGATGCTGGATTTGGCGCCAGAGCGGCGTCTCACCCAGCCGTTCCCGCCACACCCTCGACAATTCGGCACACTTGTCCGGCTGCTCCGTCTGCAGCAAATGCAGACAGTTGTAGTAGTAATAATTTTCGGTGCCCGGGATCAGTTGCTTCAGCGCCTGCACCCGGTCCCCCGCCAGCGCGAAGGTCTCGACATAATCGATTTCCCCTCCCCGTGCGGGCAGGGCAAAGGCCTGCGACCACCCCGCCAGCCCCAACCCGAAGACACGGAATACCAACCCGCCGCGAAATGAGGAAAAATTCATAAGTCACCCGTTGGAAAGGGGTTCGGGCCATCAGGACGTGGAGAATGGACTGTCGCTCAGCTTAGCCGAAAACTCCCGGCTTGCCTCACGGTTAATAACGCTAAAGTCGTGCTGAACGTTTGCAAACCACCCAAACTGGGTCCTAACAGTCCGTCCAGTGGGATTGTGCGGGGGCTTTCATACGGGTCACCACGCCCCTTCCAGGATCCCGAGCACTTCCCCCTCCTGGGGGCGCCGGGGATTGGTGCGGAAAAGTCGCTCGATCCTCGCCCTTTCGGCCACCACGGGCAGTTGCTCCCGTTTCATGTCCAAATCACGCAGCCTCTGGGGGATGCCGATCCGTTTGGACAATCCCGCCACCAGGTCAACCGACAATTCCGCCGCCTGCCGGGCTGTCATCCCCGTGGTGTCCGCCCCGAGCAAATGGGCGATCTCGGCGAAACGCTCCTCCCGCGCCTCCAGGTTGTAGCGCATCACATGCGGAACCAGCAGGCCGTTGCCGGCCCCGTGGCTCACATGCACCTCGCTTGCCACCGCGTATTCCATGCCGTGCACCAGCGCCACCCCCGCGTTGCTGAATGCCACTCCCCCCAGCATCGCCGCGTACGCCATCTTTTCCCTCGCCTCGCGGTCCGTCCCGTCCTCCACAACGCGCGCGAGATATTTCCCGCACAGCCTGATCGCCTCGCGGGCCGCCAGGTCCGCCATTGGGTTGGCGCCCTGGTACACCGAGTGCTTGCCGGCAAACGGCTCGAAGGTGCCGAAATCCGTCGCGGTGAATGCCTCGATCGCGTGCACCAGCGCGTCGATGCCGCTGTCGGCCGTCACCCGGGCCGGACAGGATAAAGTTAATTCAGGATCCACAATGGCGGCATGGGGCCGCAGGTGCTGGCTCAGGCAGCTCACCTTCATCCCCTTGCCCGGGTCGGTGAACACCAGGGCCGAACTCACCTCGCTGCCCGTCCCCGCCGTGGTGGGCAGGCAGATGACCGGCAGGATCGGCCCGGGAACACGGTCCTCCCCCGCGTAATCGGGCGGGTTGCCGCCATGGGCCAGCACCGTGGCCACGATCTTGGCCATGTCCATGTTGCTGCCACCGCCCAGACCCACCACGCCGTCGGGCCTGCATCCACGGGCCACCTCCAGGGCCTGTAGCACGGCCGCCAGGGTCGGCTCCGCCTCGCCCCCGTTGAACACGGTGTGGCGGATCCCCTCGGCCGCCAGCGGGGCCGCCACCCGGTCCACCAGCCCGTGCACCTCCAGAATCCGGTCGGTCACCA
>CAWUOE010000061.1:0-12639 GCA_963923355.1 uncultured Gemmataceae bacterium
ACGCCCCATGCGGCATCCAGGAGCCAGTCATGACCGACGCCAGCGCCGAAGCGTCGCATGACTCCACGGGAAATAGCAGCCCCGCCAAGGAGGGGATCCGCCGCCCCTCCATCCCGCGCGACTACCTGGAGTTGACCAAACCGCGTATTGCGGTGCTGGTTTTGATCAGCGTGGCGGCGGGGGCATTCTTGGCGGGCCAAGTTTACCCCCAACTGTTCCAATGGATTTACCTGATCCATGCTGTTGTCGGTGCCGGGTTGGTGGCTGGTGGCGCCAGTGCCCTCAATCAGGTGCTGGAAAAAAAGACAGACGCGTTGATGATGCGAACCTGCAACCGGCCATTGCCAGCCGGTCGGCTCACTCCCTCGGCAGCGGCATGTTTTGGAATTCTTTTGGGCATCTTTGGCACACTTGAGCTTTGGCTCTTCTTGCCTTCCCCAGCTTGCGCCATCGCCGCCGCGCTCACCCTTTTGGGTTATGTCCTGATTTACACGCCGCTCAAGACAGTCACCGATCTCAACACCATCGTTGGTGCTGCCCCGGGGGCCACCCCTCCCATTCTGGGATACCTGGCTGTCACAGGAAAAATGGACGGCCCCGCCTGGTCGCTCTTTCTCATTCTGTTTATCTGGCAAATCCCACATTTTCTGGCCATCGCCTGGATGTACAAGGATCAATACGCCGCGGCCGGCATGAAGATGCTCACTGTGCGCGACAGCACCGGTAAAAGTACCGGGCTGCAGATGGTTCTTTATTGTCTGGCCCTATTGGCGGTGTCACTTTCGCCCATGTTGTTGTTTCCACCGGAGCGACGCCCCGGGCTGGTTTACCTCGTGGGCAGCATGCTTTCCGGCCTCATGTTTTTGGCCGCGGCGATCGGCTTTCTCAAAAACCCCACCATCCTGAAGGCCAAAAAGGCGCTGCGCGCCTCCCTGCTCCACTGGCCCTTGGTACTGGCTTTTTTGCTGCTGGATCAGTCCAGGTCAAGCCAACCAGTTATTCCCCCATCAGGAAACTCAATTGCAAAATCAGGTTTGACTGCCCCGTCCGAGGAAACAAACAAATGAGCACCGCTGCTCATACCAATCAGGATGCCATGCCAGCACCTGGCCCCTTGGCCATGGGCCAGATGGGTATGTGGCTGTTCCTCGGTACGGAGGTGATGTTCTTTGCGGCACTCATCGCCACCTACCTGATCCTGCGCTTCAGCGTCGCCGGGCCGGATGGAAGCGGCTGGCCGAATGCCGCACAGGCACACATGAACCCGTGGATTGGTCTGGGGAACACCACCCTCCTTCTGGTCAGTAGCGTGATGGCTAGTCTGGCAGTGCAATTCCTTGCCTCGGGCAATGCAGGGGGCGCGACCCGCTGCCTCTGGGTAGCCATCGGGCTCGGCGCATTGTTTCTATCTGTCAAGTCATTCGAATATTCCGGCAAATTTCACCATGAACTGCTTCCGGGCAAGATCGGCGAGGTTTTCCCCCCCGGGTCCGCCATTGCGCGGCGTTATGACGAGGGACCCGGCATCCAATGGCTTGAATCACTCAAACCCAAACTTGAGAAATTAGGCGGAAAAGAATACCGACTGGCCACCGCCAAGGAAAAAGGGGCAGACCCGTCAGCCTCGGCACAGGCCTTGGAGGCAGTCCGAAGCGACCCTGCGAAAAACCTCGCCTATCAGATTTTGCTTTCCCTCGACAAAGGCGAGGCAACGGCTTCTGGTGCCGCCAGAAAAGTCTTTGAAACCAATGAGGAAATCAGGGTTGGCGGTCTTGGAGCAGAGTTGCCATTACCTCCAGCTCTGCCCCATGGAAACCTGTGGGCATCCTGCTACTTCCTGATTACCGGCATTCACGCCACTCACCTACTCGCCGGGTTAGTGGCATTGGCAATCCCTGCGCTGGCCGGCCTGTTTGGACGACTGAAGCCTGCCAACATCGGGTATCTCAGCAACACCACCCTTTACTGGCACTTTGTCGACCTGGTGTGGATTATTCTTTTTCCACTGCTTTACCTGGTGTGAAAACCATGAAAACCCCTGACAACAAACAGGTGATTGCCGAGTCCTCCATGTCCCTATGGACAACGGCCATCATCATGCTGGCATGCCTGGCAGGGGTCACTGCTCTTAAAAGCCTGCCGGCTTTTGCCAGCGTGCCCAAGGTGATTTTCTGGGGCCTGTATGGGTTACCCATCTTCCTTTGCCTTTGGTCCCAACTGCATTTGAACCGCAACGGAAAGGCACTTTTTTTCATGCTTTTCCCGATTGTTCTCGTTGCGGCGGTGATGGTGCTCAGCCTGCTGCCAGACGGCCTGTTTGCGTGGACGGTCCGATGAAAAGTCGCGTCTCGTTTTTGACTGCTTTGCTGGTGGCTCTCCCCCTCGTGGGTGGTTGCCGATGGTGGATTGGCGGCGAGGAACCGCAGGAATCGTTCGGCCAGGTGGGAGCCTTCACTGTCCGCGATTCGCAGGGCGAGACATGGACCCCCGAGCGTTTGAAAGGCAAAGTCTGGGTCGCCTCCTTCCTGTTCACACGTTGCCTTGGTGGTTGCCCTATGGTCACCTCCACCATGGCGGACATCCAAAAACGTACGCTCGACCGGAAGGATTTATTGCTTGCCAGTTTCACGGTGGACCCCGAGAGGGACAACCCTGAGGAACTGAAGCAGTTCGCCGCACGTTTCGAGGCCGACCCGAACCGTTGGAAATTTTTCCTGGGGGAGGAGGAATCTATTCATCAGATGATCCGCGACCAATTCAAGCTGGGCATCCAGAGGAACACCCCCGCTCCTGGCAAAGAAGTAAAACCCGGGTTTGAAATCGACCACCCGTTGAAATTGGTCCTAATTGACAAGCAGGGCCAAATCCGCGGGTATTTTCCCGGTCTGCCCGATGAAAACGGGGGGCCGGAAGCGGCAAGGGAACAGGCTTTGGCCATTCAAAATTTGCGTGCCCAAATTGACATACTTCTTCGGGAAAAACATGGCCTGGAATGGCTGGTTCCTTCGGCCGAAGCGAACGCTTTCCTGAATGGGTTAGCAGGGCTGTTTCTGGTAGGCGGGCTTGCCCTTATTTTTTCAGGCCATCAAAAAGCCCATTCTGTGGCAATGCTATGCGCAGTCCTTTGTTCCGCTCTTTTTTTGGCCTACTATCTGACCTATCACTTGGCGATCAAGTCGGGCGTTGCGACCAGTTTTGGTGATCGGGCACCCTTGGCACCCTCCGGGATACGCATCCTTTACTTGGCCATATTGTTGACCCATACCCTGCTGGCGATTGTGATCACGCCGTTGGCCCTGAGACTGGTATGGCTCGGTTACCGGGGCGACCTTGCCCGCCACAAGCGGTTGGCCCGCTGGGTTTATCCCTGGTGGCTTTATGTGGCCATAACCGGTGTCGTGGTATATTGGATGTTGTACCGATTGCCCGGTGCTGCCGGATGGAACTGATGCTCAAGTCCAAGAAATTGCTGCTTGTCTGGCTCGCACTGCTGGTATGGCACAGCAGCCGTGCTTTTGCTTGCCCCTCCTGCGCAGGAAACCTTCCCCCGGATGAGGACGGGTCCAGCCGAGTCGCCAGCCAGTGGGCCTACAATCTTAGCATTGGCATGTTGCTGGGCACCCCCGTTTGCTTGGTGGGTGGAATCGGATTCCTGGCACGGAAACAGATGCAGCAACTGCAATCCCAGCGCCAATAATCGGCTAACGCGTGAACCGGATCATGGCGGCAAGGCCATCCCCAACGCCCAGTCGCATCTCTGCCGACTGGAATCCTGCCTCCTTGGCCATTCCCTCATAGCCCTGCAAGGTTTCAGGGAAATCGCATGTGGTGATATGCAGATCCACCTCGGCCCACTCCGAGGGTGTGAGCGTTTCCGCACCCAGGCGGTGGAGCAGTTCCAATTCACGTTGAAGCCATACCTCGCGCGTTGAGCCTTCCGGAATCACCTCATCCAAAAGCCACAAGGCCCCTCCGGGCTTCACCCATTGCGCTACTCCCTGGAAAAAACGCGCCTTGTCGGCCGTGTGGAAATGGTGCAGGCAATAAGCAAGGGTCACTGCATCAAACTTCCTCTTGGGCTGAATGCCGACAAAATCCAGGATATTAGCCTGTTTCACCTCGGCGGGAATTCCACGAAACCTCAAATTGTCGCGCGCCGCAAGCAGGATCGGCCCACCTGCCAGATCAACCGCCACACAACGGGAAACCCGCATTCCCGAAAGGGCCTTTGCCAGGGAGGCCGCGTCGCCACACCCGAGGTCGAGAAGACTAAAATTGGGTGTCACCCGCGACAGGTCCTCACGAAGCGCTTCGAACAATTCCCGATGGAACAACAGGTTGGCTTTCACCAGCCGGTCGTAAACACACCACTGGCTGGTGAAAAACTGACCTAACTGAGCCACACCTTCCGGTTTTTTCTCCGACATGGTCTCATGCGCTCCCTCAGGGCACTGCTGGCAGCCCCTTCAGTTCAAAAGAAAGCTTTTCCTCACGAATTCCGGTCAATGTCCTGTACCGTATCACCCTGGGTCGGTTTTCGGTCCCCACTGGCAAAACCAGATGGTAAGTGATCTCGGCTTGTACCCCGTCCTGCAATTCCAGCACCTGTCCCGTGGGGCGAACCAATTCACCCAGCCTGTCCACCAGCCACAATCGGTTGAGCACCATCCAACTCTGGTAGGACTCCAATTCGGGTCCAGAGGCCTCACGCACCACCCTCACCCGCAACGAGATCCTTCGACCGTTTCGGGTAGCCTGCAACAACGAGCAGGAAAAATCTCCCTCCTTCAAAGCTTGCACAGGTCCGCGTCTTACCAGTTCCGCCGCATCCGGCCAATGGCCCAGGTCCAGTTCGCGGACGCCGGTGGCCACCACGGCCCTGCCTTTTATCCTGAGGTTCCAGCCCCCCGGTAAACCGCCCTGGCCAATCGACGGTAGATTCACCGTGACTGAAGCGTCCGCATCCGGCTCCTTCAGGGCTCCCGCTTTTTTTTCTGAAACCTCTAGGTTGGTCGCCGACCCAAGCACCACTTCTTCCCAAACGGACGGTATCAACAGCGGATCGATCCCTGTTTCCCATCCCAATTCCAACCGCGCCTGCCGGGTAGTGCCCGTTCCGGGTTGTACAAAATCAACCATTCGCGCCGCACCCCGGGCCACCAGTCGAAAGTGACCGCTGTGTGCAGCAATCCAAGCCCCCCCCTTGGCCAAGGGAATTAGCCGGATCACCTGGCTGTCCCGATCAATCATCACGGACCGTCCAATACGAGCAGCCAGTTGATCCGCCCATCGGAAAGGAACCCTTTCACCCGCGCCGGCAGTCAAATTTGGCCCGGGCACCACTGCCGGCGGCTCAGGACACTCCCAACGCCATCCTGTGGCATGGTCCAATGCGGTTCCCACCTTTTCCCAGGGGCCGGGGAGGGTGATCTCAGGGCTTCCCAGCGGTGGCTGGGAAAAAATCATCAATAGGCTTAAAATCAAACCCATAGGTTGAAGCCCTTGGCCGGAAGTGGCCGATGCAGCCTGTCACTGGGAAGGAGCGCTTTTTGCGCTTGTTCCCCATGGTACTGCCCAACTTGCTTTGTGACGCCTAACTTTTTAGTCCCAAAACTGGAAAGGATATATTCCGTGGACCTTCCCCCGTTTGGTTTGCTGCGTCAGGTCCAAAATCAGCCCGAAGTTGCCGATATTGCCTCCTCGGTTCGTACGGCATGGGAAGAATCCGCCCTGTCCAAGCGCCTGAAGCCGGGCCAAACCGTCGCTATCGGAATTGGCAGTCGTGGCATTGTCGGCATCGACATCATGGCAAAGGAAACGATTGCATTTTTTCATTCCAAGGGATGCAAACCGTTCATCATTTCCGCCATGGGCAGCCACGGTGGCGCCAACAGCAACGGCCAGCGTGAACTTCTGGGTGAATATGGCATCTCGGAGGAAAATCTGGGCGTGCCCGTGAAAACGGATATGACCAGCACGGTCATCGGCCGAACCACCCTGGACGAGCCGGTCCACTGGGACGCCAATGCCCTGGCCGCCGATGTGGTCGTCACACTCTCGCGGATCAAGCCACACACTGATTTCCGAGGCAGGTACGAAAGTGGCATCGTGAAGATGCTGGTGATCGGGCTTGGTAAACGGGAAGGCGCTTCCCAGCATCACCAGTGGGGCTACCTGGGGCTGCGGGATCGCATGCCCCAAGCGGTTCGGGTAATCTTGGAAAAGACCCGCTTTCAAGCCGGGTTGGCCATCCTGGAAAACGCCCGCGAAAAAACCGCAAGGGTTGAGGTGGTCGACAAAGCGGACTTATTGGATCGTGAACCAGTTCTACTGGAAGAAGCCCGGCAGTTGATGGGTAGGCTCCCTTTCCAGCAACTCGACCTTCTGGTGATCGGTGAAATTGGCAAAAACTACAGTGGCGCTGGCATCGACCCCAATGTGGTAGGAAGGTTGCTGGTGGAAACCATGGTGGAGGATCCCAATCCTTCCATCACACGTATTTGCGCTCTGGACCTTTCCCCCGAAAGTCACGGAAATGGCACCGGCGTTGGCATCGCTGACCTCACCACCCAGCGGTTGCTGGACTCCATCGATCCGGTTCCCTTCCGGATGAATAACCTGACCGCCTGCTTCCTGTGGCGCTCCAAGCTTCCCCTGGCCTTTCGAAACGACCGGGAGTGCCTGCAAGCCGGACTGGACACCTGCTGGCAACCAATATTCACCAACCTCCGAATGGCCATCATCCCCAACACTCTGGAGTTGGAAAGGATTTGGGCCTCCCCCACCCTTCTGCGGGAAGCCAATGGCCGGTCTGACCTGGTCGTGGAAAAACCGGCTATTCCCCTGGCTTTTGGTGCCGACGGAAACCTGAATATCCCAGCCCTTTTCCCCCACAGCGTTCCTGGCAGGCGATCAGGGAGTGCTCATCATTAATTTTGTAAAAATGGGCAATGTATAAAGAATAGGGGCATTTCTTTAATCAAGACCCTTTCTTTTGGTCAGGTTATGCAGGCCAAGGATGGCCCTGTTCTTTCCAATAACCAGAGAAACATTCAAGTTTCCTTGACCTCGGCCCTGCCCAAGGGAATAAGCCCTCAGGCGATTTGTGCGCCTAGTTTTTCCGTGCCAGGGCAAGTTCCTGGCTTCTGGCTGGGGCTCTTTGCGTGCAGTGGCGTTCCAGAAGATGGCTGTTGTGCCTGCCGCTGTTGCAACTCGCAACAGGATGCCAACTTCCATCCAAAGGAACGGGCCTTTCCGCCCTTGGTAAGCCCCCCACTCCCGGTCAAACCACCGCCGCTTCCGGTCACCAGAATGTTCCCGGAGCACCGGCACCTCCAGCTTGGCCCCGTGTTGGTGGAACACCGGGGACAACCGTCAACACTCCCAACAGCGGCCCCGATCTGGGTAACGGCAGTGCCTCGCTGGTGGCCTCCAACCCGGCTAGCGGTCTACTTGCCGGGCAGGTGCTGGATCGGTTGAACCGAAGGCCGGCCGGTGCATCGATTCAAGTCTTGGACTTGAAGGACACCGCCAACAGCCCAACGGCCAAAATCGAGGTGGCGGCGGATGATCGCGGATTTTTCACCATTCAGGGCCTGAAACCTGGGCGCCCATACCAGTTGATTGCCCGTTCAAAAGATGGAACCCGGTTCTACAGTGGCGCCGTTGTTGCCCAACCACCCAATCCACGATTGACCATTTTCCTGTCCGAGGATGCCCAACCGGGCGAGGTTCCCCCGGTTCCAGCACCGGATCTATTGCCAACAAAACCTGCAGCCCCCAGTGGCTCCGGTCCTGCAGCCCGTTTGATGAATCCCCTGGCAGTGCCCGGCACCACCAATCCATTCACAAACTCCAACACCCCATCGATAGACCCCACTCCAACACCAGGTGCCACTACCGGTCCCAATCCAAACCTGATCACAGCCCCAATTCATTTGGGGGATAAGCCAAACTCCGAACCAACTCCTATCGCTTCCAATCCGAATGGCGGCCCCCCTGTTTTGGTCATGCCTGCCATGCCTGCAGCAGTTCCCGTCAAGCCGGCCCCGGTTACTATCTCGGCCCCACCGCCGATGCCTGGAAACGCGCCTCCCGGAAACGGAACTGGCTCACTGACCAGGCCCCCTTTGACCATGCCGGCATCGCCTCCTACGCCGCCACCTGCGAATCCTTCTCCGACTCCGGCTCCCTTACCCGCACCAACATCAACAAACCCTGCCAATAGTCTCAACTCCCCGGCCAATGCCAACGAGGCTCCCGGAACCGAAACCGGGTTGCCCACGGATCGTATTGCCCGGGGTGGGCCTGGCGCCACAGCCTCAAGCCCGCTCTTGAGCATCAATCCGCCATCACCCCCAGCCACTATTGCTCCGGCTCCTTTGGCCAACACCATCAGCCCGGCCCCATCCTGTGTCTTGGTGGGGAACAAGCTGGAACAAATGGCACTGCTGGATTTGGAAGGAAAAACCTGGGAGTTTTCCAAAAATCGACGCGGCAAAGTGGTCCTGTTTGATTTCTGGTACAGCAACTGCAATCCGTGTTTAAAATCCATCCCCCACCTGAAGGACCTGCAGCGACTATACGGTCCCTACGGCTTGGAAGTGATCGGCCTAGCCTATGAAAGCGGAACCCGGGCCGAGCAGGTCAGCAAGGTGCGCATGGTTCAAAATCGTCTGGGAGTGAATTACAACTCCCTCTTGGGCGGTGGCGATTCCTGCCCGGTACGAAAACAATTCGATGTGCACAGCTTCCCCAGCCTGGTACTGGTGGATGACAAAGGAAACATCCTCTGGCGCAGCCCAAAGGGGCAAGGAATTGATCGCCGGGCCTTGGGTGAGGTGGAGATGGAAGTCCGCAGACGCCTCGGTATCCGTTGATTCGCAGACCATCAAGCAGACGCCAATTCAACTCCCTCAAAACCTTGCACAGCCAAACCGCCCCAGGGTGGCTGGTGCGCATTACCGGGCCGGTGAACCAACACAGCAACCATCCCGGCCCCAGAAGCAGCCTCCAGCTCGGCCACCACATCGGAGAAAAAACAGATTTCAGCAGGTGCCAGTCCAAGCTTTTTTGCTATGGCTGTATAACTATCCGGCTCTTTTTTCATCCCCACCGAAGTGTCAAAAAAAGCCTCGAACAGTCCGCCAAGATCCCCCTCGGTGGTATGGGCGAAGAACTGACGCTGGGCATGCTCGCTTCCACTGGAATAAATCGCCAAACGCACGCACGCCGCTTGCCAGCGCCCCAGCGCTGGACGCACATCGGCAAAAAGAGGTGGCCTCAGTTCGCCCGATGCGAAGCCCTCGTCCCAGATCAACCCCTGCACTGACTTCAGCCCGGTGGCTTTCCGATCTTCGCTAGTCAAGCGGACGCAGTAATCCGCAGCATCTCGCCAGTTTCCAACTTTGGGCGGATTTGTTTCCCGTTCGGCCTCAGTCCGCAAAGCGTCAACTGCGGCCGACAATTGCGGATCATTGAAGCGCCTTTGGAAAAAGCCATGATAACGCGCGGCGGCGAATGGAAACATCACATCCCGGACAAATGCCAACGGCGAAACGGTCCCCTCAATATCGAGAAGAGCCAGTCGGACTCGGGCTTGCATGGGGAATTCAGACCTTCAGCCGACTTTGGAGGGAAGTATCCAGCCTGCTGGCCGGACCATCAGCCTGGTTACCAACGTAAGCGGGCCCGAAGCAGAGCGGTTGGTACCTGCCACTGACCGGATCGTCCACATACTGTGGTGTCCAACCCGCGGTGTTTTGAAACAGGCGGATTGCGCGGATATTCCTGTCGGCACACAGGTTGAACCAGTGCCGCACGCCCTTGGGGACGTTGATCAAGTCACCCGCTTCTACTTGGATGGCGAAGACTGGTCCGTTTTCCGGATGGATATGGAATAAACCGGCCCCACGTAGGATAAAACGGACTTCATCCTCGGAATGGGTGTGCTCACTTTTGAATTTTTCCATCATCATATCCAGATTGGGCGTTTCGGGTGTGACCTGCATCACATCCGCCGTGATATACCCACCCGCAGCGCTCAGCCGGTCGATTTCAGGCTTGTAGGCCAGCAGTATTTCATTCGCGGGGGCTTCGGGGCTGACCCGCTCCTCGAGATCCCAGCGTTCGTGCCAGATACCAAACGGTTTCAAAAATGCCGAGACCTCGGCATTATCGGAAAGGACCCTGCCTTCATCGGGAATCACAACGCTTGCCATTTTTCAATCTCCAAGGTTTCGGGGAAAAATCTTCAGCCAGCCTGTAGCTTTCGCCCCTGTACCTCAAACAGGAATTCAAAAATCTCAATGTGCCGGCGGGCCTCGGCAAGCGATTTCCCCCAGGCATACAAGCCATGGCGCTCGAGCAGAAACCCATGCTTGAGAGGCTTTTCCTGGTGCATGATGCGGGGCCGAACCTTCGCGGCCAGGCGCCCTATGTCCTGATCGTTGGCAAAAACCTCGACCAGCTTGGAAACTTCATGGGTTTGGATCCCTTCCAACCCCTTGAGCATTTCAAACTGTTCCAGGGTGAATCCGATTTCACCAAACCGGTCGGTCAAAAGGGTGCTCCATACCGAATGGGTGTGCAGTACCGCACCGGTATCGGGCAATTCCGCCAACAGCAGGTGCAAACCGGTTTCCGCGGATGGTTTGCCATGGCCCGGGTCCACCAGCGACCGGCCTTGGTCATCGACCACCACAAAATCTCCCTCGCGCAACAGGCGTTTATCATTCCCGCTGGAGGTCAGGAGTAGGCGCAGAGGATCCCTCTGAAGTACCAGACTGTAATTGCTGCTCGTCCCCAGACTCCATTTGAAGCCGTGAAAGAGCCGACCGACATCGCGAAGGCCCTCTACGCCGCAGGCAATCACCCCGTCCAAGTGGGCCTCGCCGGGGATTTGCGGATACTGATGGACGATGGGGGCCACGCACTTATCTCCTACAAACTTACCTGCTAATCCCAAGATACCATTGGCTTTTAAAGGTTCAAAATGCTCCTCCATTTCCCTCCTTGCCAATCAGTTCCGAGTACAATTAATCCCATATTTAATTGCTCGCCTTGCTGGATCACCACCATGACCCGCCTGTCATTCACACCACCTCTGGCCGTGGTTCTGATTGGATTAGTTTGCCCCATGCTGGTTGCCCAGGAGGCGGCAACCGTCGCTGGCCTTCCACTGATTGATCTGGACCAATCCAAGGATCGACAAGTGGTCGTGGACCGTGAAGCAGGACAATATCTGGGTCATCCGACCACGTTGCTGCTGGAAGATGGAAAAACCATCTTGTGTGTCTACCCAAAAGGGCACGGCAAGGGCCCCATCCAGTACAAGCGCTCCACCGATGGCGGCAGGACTTGGTCGGACCGACTAGCCACCCCCAAAAGTTGGGAGACCTCCAAGGAAACCCCCACACTGCACAGGGTTGTCGACGCCCATGGAAAAAAGCGAATCATTCTGTTCAGCGGCCTGCACCCCATCCGCATGTCCGTCAGCGAGGATGATGGTGCCACTTGGTCCGAATTGAAACCGATCGGTCCTTGGGGTGGGATTGTCGCCATGGGCTCGGTTTTTGCCCTCAAAACAGGACCGGGGCATTACATGGCGATGTTTCACGATGACGGTCGATTTTTCACCCCGACAGCAGGCAAGGCCCAGGGGCGATTCACCCTGTATTCAACCACCTCCACCGATGGCGGCCTGACCTGGAACACTCCAGAGACCGTGCAAACGGCAACCGAAGTCCACCTGTGCGAACCTGGCGCGTTGCGCTCTCCCGATGGAAAGGAAATCTGCGTCCTGCTCAGGGAAAATCGCCGTGCCAGCCATTCCCATGTGATTTTTTCACGAGATGAAGGCAAAACCTGGACGCAGCCCCGCGAACTGCCCCAATCCCTCACTGGGGACCGCCACACCGCGGTGTATGCTCCCGATGGCCGCCTGTTCATTTCCTTCCGCGATGTTCCTCGCCGCGGTGAAAAAAGCTCAACCGAGGGTGATTGGGTGGCCTGGGTTGGAACCTACGACGACATCGCCCAAAATAGGCCTGGCCAGTTTCGCATCAGGTTGAAGGATAACCACAACCGGTTTGACTGCGCCTATCCGGGAGTCGAAATATTGCCGGACGGCACCATCGTCACAACCACCTACGGCCACTGGACCCCTAAGGAGCCGCCCTACATCCTGTGCGTCCGCCTGAAACTGGAAGAAATCGACCGTATGGCGAACAAAAAGTAAAACCAAGCTGGCGTCCTGCTTTTGCCCTGTTTGCCTGAGGAGCTCTCCAAAAAAAATAAAAGAGGATTCAGAAAAAAGTTCTTTCCGGATTATGGACCTCCGGTGGAGTGGCCTGCCATATAATCAGGATGGCCTTTCGGATTGCCGCTCCGGGAGATACGGCCATGAACATTTTTGTATCCAGTCCGGATTTCAATCACGGGAAAAGGATCCCGAAAAAGCACTCACGATACGGCCTCAATTGGTCACCCCAACTTTTCTGGACGGACCCGCCCCCCGAGACCAAAAGTCTGGTGGTGACTTGTGAGTGCCCGGATTCGCAAAACGGAGATTGTGTCCACTGGATGGTGTACGGATTGTTGCCCGGGTCCCGTCAACTACCCCGGGCGCTTCAAACCAGT
>CAWUOE010000062.1:0-12554 GCA_963923355.1 uncultured Gemmataceae bacterium
ATGGCGCAAGGCTGGCATCGGCGAGGAATGCGGTTCCCACTTCAAACAACCGGACGGTGGAGACATTCCGGAGGTTCTGTCGAGTCGCTTCCACCAACCCCGGCAACAGGCTACGGCGCAATTGGGAACGGTCGGGAGAGATGGGATTGGCCAAGGCAATAGCTGGCCCAACCCCTGGGGGAATGAACGCGTCCTCTCGCTCAGGGCTGGTAAGGGCATGGCTGATTGTTTCGCGGAGACCCAACCCGGCCAGGGTGTCGCGCAGCCGTTCCTCGAATTCCAGGTCCGGCTGAGGGGCTACACCCGGAGCGGGGCCTCCAGGCAGCCGTGAGGGGATGTGCTGATGACCCCATAACCGCGCGATGTCCTCCACGAGGTCTGCAACACCGTCCTGGATATCCAAGCGGTGCCATGGAATCTCCACTTCGAAGCCGGCTTCATCGTCGCTAAGGGGTTTGCAAACAAAATCCAAAGCGCGCAGGATCTCACCGATTTTTTCGAGGCTTGGAGCTGTGCCCAGCATTCGCTCAACGGCGGAACGGGTGAGCCTGACCTTGCGTGGGATGCTTTTCACCGGCCAAGCCTCGGCGTTACCTTTCCGCAAGGTGGCGCCCGAGTGGGAGATCAGCAGTTCGGCCGCGCGGTCGAGGGCAACCGAAGCGAGTTCCATCGGGACTCCGCGCGTGAAGCGCTGGCTGGCTTCGCTGTGCAATTGCAGGGCGCGGGCGGCCCTTCGAATGGCTACCGGATCAAAACAGGCGCCTTCCAGAAGGACGCGGCGGGTGGTTTCGCCCACCTCGGTGTCGGCTCCACCCATGACGCCAGCAACGGCAATCGGCCCGCAGCAATCCGCGATCACCAGCAGGCCGGCCTCCAAGGTCCTCTCCTGGCCATCCAGGGTGCGGATTTTCTCGCCTGCCTTGGCGGGGCGCGCCTCGATTTGGATAGTCTTTCCACCTGCCCTGGCCTCGAGTTTGTCGAGGTCGAATGCATGCAGGGGTTGACCCAGTTCCAGCATCACATAGTTGGTGATGTCCACCACATTCGAAATGGGGCGCATTCCCGCGGCGGCCAAGCGGCGACGCATCCAGCCAGGGGATTTACCGACATTGACCCCGTCGAGCACGATCGCCCGGTAACGAGAACACAGGGCGCTGTCCGGAATGACCACCGAGACGGTGGATCCCAGATCGGGTCCACAGGCAACCGGTTGGGGGGCAGGCAGGGAAAGGGGCGCGCCGGTCAGTGCCGACACTTCGCGCGCGATCCCAACCAGGGAAAGGCATCGGGCCATGTTGGGCAGGATGTCGATTTCCAGAACCACATCCCCCAAAACGCGCGCCGCGGGTTCGCCCGGCTTTCCCTCGCCTTCCTCCAGGAAAAGCAGACCGTCATGGTCCTCCGACAACCCCAGTTCGTAGGCGGAGCAGAGCATGGCGTCAGACAGGATCCCACGAATCTTGGTGGGTGCCAGCGTCTTGTAGACCTTGGTTTGGCTGTGGCCGTCCAACAGGGTGGAGCCGGTCATCCCGATCACACAGATTTGGCCAGAGTCACCGACCTTGAGGTTGGGTGCCCCGGTGACGACGGTTTTTTCAACACCCCCGCCGATGTCCACCACGGGCAGTTTGAGTTTCTCCGCGTCGGGGTGTGCCTCCACACGGAGAACCTTGCAGATGAGGACCTTGTCAGTGTCCCAGGGAGGGGCGGGCTCGTCGATACGCAAGCCGCGTGGGGCCTCCACGCCGATGGCCCTCGCGGAAGCAACCTCCAGGCCAGCCAATGTCAGCTTGTCGGCCAATTCGGTCGGGCCGGGCAGGCGCACCAATTCTCCAAGCCAACCCAAAGGCACCTTCATCGTGGATCACCCGTTGCTCTGGAAAAAAGTGAGGGCACCGCGCCGCCGGTCAGAACTGTTCCAGGAAGCGGAGGTCGTTGCCCCAGAAATACCGGATATCGTCGATGCCGGAGAGGAGCATGGTGATCCGCTCGGGACCCATGCCGAAGGCGAAGCCTGAAAATTTTGCGGGATCGTAGCCGCCGTTTCGAAGGACGTCAGGGTGAACCATTCCGGCACCCATGATTTCCACCCAGCCGGTGTGCTTGCAGACGGCGCAGCCCGAACCGCCGCAAAGCATGCAGTCCATGTCCACCTCGATGCTGGGCTCGGTGAACGGGAAATAGCTGGATCGGATACGCATCTGGCGAGAGTCGCCAAACATCCTGCGGATGAAAGTTTCCAGGGTACCCTTCAGGTCGGCGAGGGTGATGCCCTCACCCACGCACAGGCCTTCCACCTGATGGAACATGATCTCACTGCGTGCGGTGATCTGCTCATACCTGTGGCACATGCCGGGCAGCACCACGCGAATGGGCGCCGGAGCGCGTTCCCGCATGACATGGATCTGGCCGGGGGAGGTGTGGGTCCTCAGCAGCAGGCCGGGAGTGGTGGTGTGGAAGGTGTCCCACATGTCCCGCGCTGGATGGTGCGGAGGCATGTTGAGCAGGCCAAAATTGGTTTCGTCGTCCTCAACCTCGCGGCTGCGAAAGGCCTGGTAACCAAGGTCGCCAAAAATGCGCAGAATTCGCCTCAAGGTTTGGGTGGAGGGATGCAAGCCACCCCTTGGGGCATTCCTGCCAGGAAGGGTCGGGTCCAGTGGGGGGGCTTGAAGTTCGCGCTCCAAAGCGGCTTCGCGTTCCTTTTCCAGAGCATTCTCGTAGGCGCCTGTCAGCGCTTCCTTCACCCGATTGGCGGTTTGTCCGTAAACTTTCCGCTCTTGGGGGGGAATCTCGGCAACTCGCTTGAGAGCGATGGGAACCTGCCCAGCGCGCCCCAGCCAGTTGGCATGCCACAAACGAAGAAGGGCCTCGTCGGTGGCTTGCGCCAACTCGGCGAGACCCTTAGCCTCGAGATCTTCCAGCACCTGCATAGGTGGATTAGCCGTTTTTAAGGCCGGCGGGCAGGTGCTTTTTGGCCACTTCCAAAACGGCCTTGAAAGCGTCCATGTCATGGATGGCCAACTGGGACAGGCTCTTGCGATCGAGTTCCACCCCGGCGTTGGTCAAACCCGCAATCAGTTGGCTGTAACGGAGGCCATTCATGCGGCATGCGGCGCTGATGCGCACGATCCACAGCCTGCGGAAGTCGCGCTTGCGCACGCGACGATCGCGGTAGGCATAGGCCCTGGCCCGCATGAGGGCCACTTCGGATTGACGATGGAGGTTGTGACGGCCGGCGCGGAAGCCCTTAGTCAGCTTCCGGAGCCGGGCGCGCCGCCTGAGGACCGTCTTGCCACTTCTAGCTCGACTCATGGAGAATACCCCGGTTCAAGGTTATTTATGCGGTAGGCAGGGAGCTCAATTCAGCTGACGCCGAGGAGGGCCTTCACGTACTTCTTGGCGATCGCGGTGTCGGTCACCAAACCTCCGCGAAGCCGACGCTTGCGATTGCGGGACTTGTGGGTGTTTAAGTGCTTTTTGCCTGCCTGGGACCGCTTCAGCTTACCTGTTGCGGTTACACGGAACCGCTTGCGGGAGGCTTTGTGACTCTTTTGCTTGGGCATGGTTAATGAACCACCTTCCGCACCAAATCAACAAAAATAAAAAAAACAGCAACCCCGGAATGATCTTCCGGGGTGTTTACTGCCTCATCTCTCTTCGGAAAGATAGCAGCGGTCGCTCCAAGCGCAAAGGGCAGTTGAATCCACCTGAGTGGTGAGAAGTAGAGGTTGGGCTCAAAAATAGATATATCTGTATTTATTAATTATCAATTTAAATAAGCTCAGATATTGATTGGGCCTGTTCCAGTGGTGAGACAGGCCGACCAGTTGGATCCAACAGCATCAGGTTCAGGTCCATGCCCAGCACACGGTAGATAGTGGCATGCAGTTCTCTGGGACTGATGGGCCTTGATTTGGGTGCCTGACCCAGTTTCTCGGTTTCGCCAACCACGATGCCCGGTTTGGTTCCACCGCCGGCAACCAGGACCGACATGGCATTACCCCAGTGATCCCGGCCGGGCGTTCCCATGCTGCCGGGGGGGCCCCCATTGCCGCCATCGTTCATCTTGGGGGTTCGGCTGAATTCTCCCATGACCAAAACCAGGGTGTCCTCCAAAAGGCCCCTGACATGAAGGTCTTCGATGAGGGTAGCCACAGCGGCGTCCACCATCGGGAGATAATTTTCCATGCCTTTTTTCAGGTCCCAATGGTGATCCCAACCGCCATAGGTCAGGGTGACAAAGGTGGAACCAGCTTCGACCAAACGCCGGGCCAGCAGGGCGGATTGGCCCCAGGAATTCCGCCCGTAGCGGTCGCGAAGTCGGCTTTCCTCGGTGTCGATGCGGAAAGCTTCCAAGGCGGCACGTTTCTGCAGGAATTCCAGAGCCTGGCCATCGAAGCCGTCCATTGTCCGTTTCAGGGGAAGTTCATCGAGCGCTTTGGACATTTGGTCGAAACGATGGCGAAGTGTTCGACGATCTTCCAAATGGTCCATGGACAATCCTCGAGCCAGATCCAAATTCCGAACCGCATAACCTGATTGATTCGGGTCGCCTCCCGGCATGAACGGATCAAGGGCTTTGCCCAGGAAATACCCACCAAAATACCCTGGCACCAAACCGATGCTTGAGGCATTCGGCAATCCCACATAGGCCGGCATACCCGTTACCCTTGAACCGCATTCCCTGGCAACAATGGAACCGATGGAAGGGAATTTGGGGGCGGTGTTGGCCCCGCTTACTCCCAAATCTTTGCCGGTAAGAATGCGATGGCCGCCTGCGAAATGGTCTCCTGTTCCATGGTGCAAACTGCGAATCAGGCTGAAGTGACGGGCCAATGCGGCCTGCCTCGGGAACAGTTCGGAAATATCCATACCCGGCACAGTCGTGCGGATCGGCTTCCATATCCCCCTGTATTCCGCCGGAGCATCCGGCTTTAAGTCATAAAGATCCATGTGGCTGGGCCCACCATCCAGCCAGAAAAGGATCACCCGTTTTCCCGAACCCTTCAGGGGATTACCGGGGGCTGCCGCGGCCCTGGCAAGGGGTTCGAAAACCCCTTTGGCCATTGCGGCCCCGGCCCCGAGGCTTAGCAGTGACCTGCGATCCAACCCTCCGGTGGTGGCGCAGCCTTTTTCTTCCGGCAGGCGCAGATGGAAGGCAGGTCGAAACATGGCAATGCCTCCCGTCAGTCCCTAGGTAATCCATCAATCGGCACGGAGTTTCAAGCCATCAGGGTGCCACAGGGAATTTAAAAAAGGACCGGTCAAAATCGGGGAAGTCACATTTCAGGAAGTCCCCGGGCGGAGCCTGGGGACTGGTGATTGAAGTGGAAGCTAATCCCTGTACGGATATCAGGCAAGACCTGAAATGATCGGTCAGCCGCCACGAAGAGTCCGGTCCAGCACCTCCGGAGGCGCGTTCCGCAATTCGGGTGGCACCGGGAGCGGCCTGGCTGAAAGTACATCAATGCCAACCAGTTTCCAAGCTCCCGGTTGATCTGCCTTATCTTTGGGGGCTTTCATCACGGCCACAGATTGGCCGAGAAAAGACGGAACCAGCATGATCCTGCAGTCGAGGCGGATCTCCAGACTGTCGCCACGATCAATCACCACCGGCATGGAATCCTTGGTGGGGGTCAGCCAAGTGGGGTTGGGCGGCCCCTTTGATCCGGTGGAAAAGGAGAGGTCCACAGCATCCACAAAAGGATTCTTCATGTCTGCATTGGACCAGAAATCCAGCGGCTCAAGCCTCACCACCCGGGCCGGTGGAGCAGGATTCTTGGGGGTTTCCATGTGGAAAAACTCATCGCGTTTCTTGGTCCAGGCGGATGATTCGGGCGTGCCATCGGCGGGCTTCGGTGGGGCGCCCCACACCTTCGCGTAGGCAAGGTTGAAATCGCGTCTGGGGCCGACGTCGGCCGCAAAATCCTGGAAAACCTTGCGGGCGGATTCGATGTGAAGTTTGTGTCGGCGTCCCAGTTCGGTCCATTCCGGATTCTGTGAGCCATCGGGAGCCCGGATTCTGGCACCCTTCACGAACCATTTGCGGATGTCCGGAATGTTGGCACCCACCCCGTGCACCTGCATCTGAACGGTGAAATCCGCAAGAGGGGACTTTACGAGGTACAGGAGCACCATTTGAAAGCCATTGTCGACGATTTCAGGATCGGTGTTGCCGACCAGGGTGAATGTGCAATCCTTGGCGCCTTGGCGGATCAGGCGGACCAGCGAACCAGTCATGAAGGAGGTGAAAGGCCCCGAACTGGTCATGTCGGAACTGCTGTTATGGTCCACCTCAATCATCGCCCGCAGGATGTTTTTGTCCTGATCCAGGTTGGGTCTGACGCCAGGAGAGAGGGTGTAGATAAACGCCTCGACCACCTTGGATTCCTCATTACTGGCGATGAGGCTGAACCATTTCTGGGCAAAGCTGTCGGTGCGCATCCGTTGGGCGAGGGACATGGCGCCGTGGTAGGAACCGTATAAGACGATACTCATCAATGAGAGGATAACGCCGGTGCGGGCGAAACCCCTGCCTGCCAGGATCCCGTCAGAGTTGCGAATCTGGACGCCGGCCAGCAGGCCCAAAGCAATGCCGATTAGGGGGATGACGCCCAAGACCAGATAATTGCCAGGAAGGAAAAGCGGTGCCGCCCGGGTGATTGCCACCAACCCGCCCATCAAAAGCAGCACCGCACAAATCACGCCGATCACACAACTGGCAAGGGCCAAGCCGCTCAGCGTTCTGTATTCCTGGTCCTCAGAGGGGCGGTCTTCCGCCAAACGCCCCGGCCCAACCGGTCCGCCCGACATGGCTGTCCTCTCCGCTTAATGACAAGGATGGGATCCCGTTCAGGGTCACTCGCCCGCCAAATCGGCTGAAACATCGGCCTGCATGGCGCGGCGAACCGCTTCCTGGGCCCCCAAGGCGATCTTGTCCTCGAGATCGGTCATGTCGAGGGCAATTTTCCCCTGTTTGATTTCCTCCATCACAATCTGCATCAGGTCGTTGGTACGCACCTGAACCAGGGGATTGGCGCCTTTGTTCAAGGCTGCCATACGCTTTTGGATCAAAGCAGACAGCTTGAAGCGGCCACCAACAGAATTCACGATGCTTTCTTCCTTAAGGTCGTCGATCATCCCAATGCCCCCCTTGTTTGAATGCGGGGCAGCACGCGTGCCCCCGGAAATACTTGGTTGGGAATCATTCCCGGTTAAAAAAAGGCCGCCAAAGCCCCGCCAATTCAGAAACCGCCTCACTCAAATCCGAATTGGCAATCACCCGAGTGTATTCACCGGCCCTGGCCAGTTCCGAGCGGGCGTTTGCCAAACGTTTTTCGATCACTTCCGGTGAATCGGTCCCTCTTTTGATCAAGCGTTGACGAAGGGTAACTTCGTCCGCGGTCAAAAAAACGGAGCAATCCACGCAGGTTTTTGCGCGAACCTGCTCGGCTCCCTGAACGTCAATCGCCAACACCACACCAAAACCCTTTTTGCGCCAAGAATCCACTTCCCGTTTCAGGGTCCCGTACCTGTGGCCGTGGACTTGGGCTGATTCGAGAAAACCCCCGTTTCTCCATTCTGTTTCGAAATCGGACGCTGATAGAAAATGATAATCTCTGCCGTTGATTTCACCAGATCGGGGGGATCTTGTCGTTGCCGAAACCGACTGATGCAGCGGAAAGCCTTCCTTTTCCATCAATTCCCGCAAAATGGTGGTTTTACCCACCCCGCTAGGACCTGACAAAATGAACAAAGGGCCTGGGACCGGGGCCTTTTGTCCCGGTTCATTCGACATTTTGCACCAATTCCCTGATGCGTTCCAGAAGCACTTTTATTTCCACCACTCTGTGCGCGATTTCCAGGTCGTTGGCCTTGCTGCCAATGGTGTTGGTTTCCCGGAGCATTTCTTGGATGAGGAAGTCAAACTTGCGGCCCGGGCTTTCCTCCCGCTCCACGAAACGGGCAAATTGTTCCAAGTGGCTGGCCAACCGAACGGTTTCCTCGCTGATATCCAGACGTTCTGCCAGAAGGGCGGTTTCCCGAAGGATTTCTTGGGGTTCCAAACGACGATCCAGACCGGCTTGGTTGAAAGCGGTTTCCAGACGGGTCCTAAGTTTTTCCCGGTGTTGCCTCACCACCTCTGGGGCCCGATCTGCGATAGCACGAGCTTCTGTTTGTATAGCACCATGCAAGGCCATTAACTCGCGGGCCATGGATGCGCCTTCACGAAGGCGCATCGACTGTAATTTTGCCAAGGCCTCCCTCAGGGTCGCTTCCCATTGGGGCCATTCCAGGTCTACCGGGATGGAATTGGGTTGATTGGTGGCCAAAACCACTCCCGGAAGTTGCAGACAGGCAGCAGCAACAAACAGGATTTCCGTCGAACCTACCACTCCGGTGGCTTCCCGGATTTGGCGAATGTAGTTTTGCAGGAGATTACAGTCGATCAGCGGCTGCGAAGCCGTGGCTAGGTCCGATTTGTTCCTTTTGCATTTGAAGGTGACCGTGAGGCTACCCCGCTTGACGGTTTCGCGGAGAACTTTTTCCACCTCGCCTTCCAGGCAGGCCAGAGCTTCATCCGAACGAAACACCATTTTGAGGTGGCGATTATTAACTGACCGGACTTCCACGACGGTACTCAGGGAATCGGACTCCCGGGTACTTTCACCATGGCCAGTCATGCTGCAAAGCAAGGGTACTAGTCCAGTTGTACATCGTGTCGACAAAAATGACTTGAGGCATGGGCCCTCAGCCCATTCCAAAGAAACCAGAGGTTTCGGGTGATCAAGGCGCCGGGTTTTCGGGTGAAACCGGGCCACCTTCAGCCGGAGCCAGCGGGCTGGAAAGGACGCCTCCGGGTGCCAAGGGTAGTTCGCTGCCGCCCTGAATGCGCGGAATCAAGATCACGGTTGCAATCACCAAGAACAACCAGGCAGCAGAGGCCCCTAAAGTAATCCAAGTGATTTGGTCAGCAGCCCGACTGCCAAATGCGCTTTGCCCAGCAGCACCACCAAAGGCACCCGCCAAACCGCCGCCCTTACCACCCTGGATCAGAATGAGAAACAGCAGGATGACCCCGCTCAAAACCATCAGCACGCTGAGGAAAAATCCAATCCAGCTCGCCCAAAGACCAGTTTCCATGAACAGAAAAACCTCGAAAGGGGGAGAGCAAAAACTTGGGGTGAGGGCAAATGGGACTGGACATCCACCCCCCTGAACCATCAATAACCTTTTATAAATGGCAGAGAAGGCAGTTGGAAGATGGCTTGAGGTGAGCAGTCGGATTGCTTGATATATTATAATTATAATAATAAAATCAAAGGTGTTATGGTGATTAAAAAAACGATAATAGTTTGTTCGGTTTTTTTGATTTTAGTTGGTTCTTATATATTTTATTGGCTTGCGAAAAAAAACGCCGAAAAACCTTTTGCTGACGGGCTGGAAAAACAGTCTGGCAAACTGATTCAAGATACTTGGGAAGCCGCTTACTACCTCGATGGAAGCCGTGCGGGGAATATCCATACGGAGGTTCGTGAAAACGAGACCCCGGAGGGAACCACCTACCAGCACCACGTAGTGATGAACCTCCAGGTCCGACGTTACGGGGCGGTTGTGCCCATGAAAATGGAGCAATCCACCGTTGAAAACGCTCAAGGCAGGGTACTGGCTTTGGGGATGATTCAGCATTTGGATCAGGGCAGCCAGATACTCCAAGGTCGTGTGGAGGGTCCTGAGGTGGTGGTTGGCCAAGGTGCGGTGGAAAAGCGTCTGCCGTTTCCAGCCGACGCGATCGGACCGGTGGCCCAAGAGCGAATGATTTTGGAAAAAAGCCGACAAAAGGGCGCGGCTTGGAAAATGACGAGTTACGAGTTGTCCCTCCAGGCACCCACCATTTTGGATGCCCGGTCCCTTGGGGAGGAGGAGACAGAAACCCCGAGGGCTCCCTCGCCTGACAAGCCGGTCACGGTGGTGCGGGAAACCCTGGACAAGGTGGAAATTGTTCCCAGACCTGTGAAGGTCGGCAACCAAGAAATCACCTTGCCGGCCCTCGAGGTGTGGTGCAAGGAGGGAAAAGCGATCAAGTCCAGGGTGGATATGCCCGGCTTGGGGCCCATTTCGTTGGTTCGATGCGGCCGGGAAGAAGCTGAAAGGCCCGGAAAGCCCGGGGAAATACCGCCTGATTTGGGAGCGAGGACACTGGTATTCCTCGACCGTCCGATCCCACGCATCCATGACTTGCGCGAGGTGGCATACCAATTCCAAATCCCAGCGGAAAAGGATCCTGCCAAGGCGTTTTCCCTGGATTCGAGGCAGGTCGCCGGGGGCGAAAAGGACGGAGCATTTGTTTTGACGGTGAAAGGGGGCGATGGTGCTTTCACTCCTGCACCCCAGCCGGGAAAAGCCTCACTCGAATCCAACTTTTACATAGACAGCGCCGATCCTGCCGTGACCGAGTTGGCAGCCAAGGCAATTGGCGACGAAAAAGATCCATGGCGCAGGGTGTTGCGGGTGGAGGCCTTGGTCCACCAGCGGATGAACTCAACCAGTTCCGTCGGGTTCGCCCGGGCCAGCCAGATCGCGAGGGATTTGCGAGGAGATTGCCGTCAGCACGCGATGCTGACCGCGGCCGCCTGCAGGGCCTGCGGTGTGCCGGCCCGCACCGCATTGGGATTGGTTTACATCACCGATGAGCCGAGTGGCAAACCCGCACTCGGTTTCCACATGTGGACAGAGGTTTGGGTCAATGGAACGTGGCGGGGGATTGATGCCACATTGGGCCAGGGAAAAGTCGGTCCGGGGCATGTGAAGATAAGCGACACCAACTGGACCGATCCTCCCAGTCTGGCTCCCCTTTTGCCTGTTTTGCGAGTGATGGGCCGCCTGCAGGCCAAAGTGGTGGATTTCCGCTGAATGATTTGGAAACGGGGCGGGCGGGGCCGTTTTCCAGCAGATTCGCCACCCGGTGCAGGATTCGCCTTTGCCCAAGTACAGCTGAACAGCTAGACTTTGCCCAGCTGATATCTTGCGGCGGAGATCTGGCATGAATTGCCTGTTAGTCCTCGGAATGTTTTGGTCTTCGCAGGTTGTAGATCAATCGGAGTTGGCGTTTCGCAATGTACGACCGACGATGGGACTTCTGGGTCCTGAGCGGCGAGAGCGCGACAATTTCCTGCCGGGTGATCTGATTTTTTACGCCTTCGACCTGGGCAACCTCACTCCCACAAAGGATGGTGCCTCCGAGGGCCTATACCGTTATGCCATGACGGTTGAAGTGCTGGATGCTAGGAATCAGGTCATATTTCCCAAGGAACCTGGAAAACCGAGAGAATCCCAAGCTTTCTGTCCGTTGGGGGGGGATGTCCTACCCACGTTCGCCTATACCGAGACCGACCAGGACATTCCTCCGGGCAGGTATGTGATGCGTTTGACTTGCGTGGACAGGGTGAGCGGAAAAAAAGGAACCTTGGAAAAGCCATTTGTGGTTGAAAACAAGCGTTTTGGCATCCTGCGCCCGGCCATGCTTTATGCCACAAGCGGTGAACCGGCTCCCGGTTTGGGGGTTCCGGGGCAATCCTTCATGTTGAATTTCGTGGTGGCCAATTTCACCGTTGATCCCAAGACGGACAATTGCGACGTGGACCTGACCATTCAGATCCTTGATCAAGCTGGAAAACCAGTCAGCCCCAAACCTTTTCGGGGCCAAATCACCAACCCTGAAGACCCTGCGCGACGCCTGCACTCCATTCGCTTTCCATACCAGCCCAATCGGGCGGGCCAATACACTTTGGAAATCACGGCAACGGATCAAAAAGGGGAGGGTAAACCTGTTGCCAAAGTCACTTATCCTTTTTCAGTTGCAGGAACTCGTTAAATTTTTTGGCCTTTTGAGCTGAGTCAGGCCAAACATTTTCAGGAATTGGCCATTGCAGCCCTTGAAGGGCTTGCATGCTTTCCTGCTTTATTGGAAGATATTCAAAATAGGGCGGATGGATCCGCCTAATTTTGGCATTCTGAAGAGGTTCAGATGCATTGGGAACATGAGTTCCCGTAGGGATACCTGCCGGGTTATCCAGCGCAATTCGGCGGCGTCCAGGAGGGATGGTCCATGCTGGTTTTGTCACGCAAAAAAAACGAAAGCATCGTGATCAACGACAATATCGTGATCACGGTGGTTGAGGTCCGAGGTGACAAGGTTCGCCTTGGGGTAGTGGCTCCCAAGGATGTGGCTGTTCACCGTCAGGAAGTTTTCGAGGCGATTCAGACGGGTGGCGAGGCAGTCGCCCAACCGGTTTGAAACGCAGCAGAAGATTTTTCTGAAACTGACCATGCGCAAAGTCTAATTAAACTTCGCTCTACTGTCCAGCTGCTTTTCAGCTGAAAATAATTGACGAAAACCCCACTAAAGAAACAATCACTCACCTTCAAGAACGGGTGAGTTGAAGCATTTGGCCGAAACATTGCAGGTCGTTTCCATGCAGTCTGAATCCGTTCAATTCCAAGCGGCCTGAAGCTCAATTGATACTCATGTTGCCGGGGTCTATGATCCGAAG
>CAWUOE010000063.1:0-12509 GCA_963923355.1 uncultured Gemmataceae bacterium
GGGGTCGCTTATCAGTTGATTTCGGGCCCGGAACCAACTCGCCTTGGCTGGACCGGCTACGGTGTTGGAACCGGCGCCAACAGCTTGTTCCCCAATGGAGGTGGCGGCTGCAGTATCTCCAACACGGCTTTGGCAAAGGGTTCCGTTGCGGTTGCAGCCGTTGATTGGGCCACCCCCAATGTTCCGGAGGATTTCACCTCCAAGGGGGGTGTACTCGAGTTTCTTTTTGATGATGCGGGCAATCGGCTAAGCACTCCTTACACCTTCTACAAGCCCCAGATCACCGCGCCGGACGGCATCAGCACCACTTTGCCATCCAACAGCGGCCTGAATCCCTTCTACGGAACTTCCTGCGCCGCTCCCCAGGTGGCAGCAGTGGCGGCCCTGATTTGGGGTAACCAACCCAATCTGACCAGGGATCAGCTCACCTTTCACCTTTATGCAACCGCAATCGACATTTATGCCCCAGGGCAGGATGATTTGACTGGCGCCGGCCTTATTCAAGCTGTGCCAGTCCCCAGCGATGCCTTCGGCACAGGGGATATCAGCAATAATTCCCTCACGGCATGGCACCTGGGAACGATTGGAAGCTCCACGGTTATTTCGCCCTACCTAGACATTTCCAACCAAGCCGGCCTGCCCGACTACGACTGGTTCACTCTCCGGGCTGGCAAAGCAGGAAAGCTGAATCTCCGGATGATTCAGGGCAGCTCGGGCAGCCTGGAAGTGCGATTCTTTACTCTGGACCAGAACATGCATCTGGTTGAAAGAGCATCCAGCACCAAGCCGAACCAGTTCTATCGCAACCTCTCGATGAACGTCTTCGCCAACGAGTTGGTTTACATCGAGGTCAAAGGCCGCAATTCAGCTTACGGCGTGATGGATGAGGCCTACTACCAGATGACCCTGAAGGTTTCCTGACCGGCACCACCACTTGTAAAGCGCGAGGGCCGCCCGTTTAGGGCGGCCCTCGCGCTTTTGATTACTCTGTTTCGCCTTTAGAACAGGAAGTGGAACTCGATGCTCGGTCCCTGGAAGAAGGCGCTGCGCAACTGGGTGTTGACCACCGGGTTGGCGATGTTGAAGTCAATCAGGTCAGCCGACCGGGCGATACCGCACAACCACAACAGGTTGTAGCCGCCGCGGATTTTCATCCGTTCGAGCACGTTCCATTCCAGGTTGAAGTTCATCGAAAACACCTGGGAGTAGTTGGTGGTGGAGTTGCCGATGCTGAAGGCGTTGTAGCCGTCGGCGCGGTTGAGGGCCATGTTCCGCTCCACGAAGTTGGCGCAGAAAGCTGTTTTCCACTCCGAGGTGAAGGAGATACCCCGCCAGATGGCGGTTCCGTATTCCACCCCGATCTGGGGACCGACCAAGTTATTGAATGTCTGGGTCTGGTAGTTCACGGCCATCGCCGGGTCCGATTGGCCGGTGGCCTGGCTGATGTAGGTGGCGCCATCGTCGCTCACGTACATGTTCGTGCCTTCCTGGTAGCCCATGTAACGGACACCCAGGATCAACTCAAACTCCCGGAGAGCCCAACCCGTTTGGCGGTAATTCGCCTCCAGGTTGCCCATGGCCACCGACTGTTTGGCGGTGATGATGTCCGCTTGGGCTCCCAGGATGTTGTCACCCTCAAACCCGAGAGGCATCCCCTGAAACGGCACATTGAGTGACCCGGGCGCGGTCCAGGTGTACTGGGAGGTATTTTCAGGCAACCAAAACCCGGTGATTTCAAACGCTTGATTGTCAATCAGGCAGCCAAGGGTGGCGTTGAAACCCCAGTTCATGTTGGGGCTGATGCTGTCGTAATTCGCATTCACCTGGGCGCCCAGGGCAGGCGGGGCCCCGGTATCCAGCGGCCCCGGACCGGTGTAGGACAGGTAACGGGAAGGCACCTTTTGGGGCTGCAACCCCAGCGCGCCAATATGCATGAAGACAGCTTTCTCGATGTCGTAGCCTTCTTCGATGAAGGCACCCGGACTGTCGGCGGGAAGACTGAGCGGATCAGGAGGACCAGCCGGTGCCGCCCAGGGAGCAAGGGGACCCGGTACCATGCCACCCATGCCCGGCATACCCATGGGGCCGCCCGTCATGCCACCGCCCGGAACCCCAGGGGCTCCGGCGGCAGAAGGTCCGGCAGGAATGGGGTCCGGAAGAACCGTCGGCTTCCCTCCTGGAAGGGATTGGGACCACAAGGTTCCCCCAAGGCCGAACCAAGCGCTTAGTGTGATAGCAGCTGCTTTATTCCAACGCTTCATGGGTTCGCCCCTCGTCCGCCGTCGCCGGTTGACCAGTCCAATAGGTGGGGATAACAGGTAAAAACCTTCCCCTCGTCCTATTCCTCATCGACGGTCCAACCCGCACTCTTCAACCAATCCGTCCAATCAGGCGAAACAGAGTAAAGCCGGGGCTTTGCAAATAACCCATTTGACCCATTTTTTCTAAAGCCCAAGCTGGTAGGCACCGGCGAATCATGTTCGCTTGACGCAAAAAGCTGTCCGACTAAGATGGACTTTTTGCCAAGTCATGTGATTTCGCAGGGTTTAGCACGGAACGAAGGTACTTTTTTCCATGTCCAGAGCAGCCAATTCAACGTTCATGGCCAAAGCCGAAACTTTCCAGCGCCGGTGGTGGCATATTGATGCGGCCGACCAATCCGTTGGCCGCTTGGCTGTTGTTCTGGCCAATATCCTGCGCGGCAAACATCGTCCGGATTTTACTCCACACTGCGACACAGGCGACTTTGTGGTGGTGACCAACGTCGAAAAGCTGGTTTTGACCGGCGACAAACTGAATTCGAAGATATATCAAACCTACTCGGGCTACGCCGGGGGTCAGCGTCGTGTGACCGCCAAACAGATGATGGCTACCCACCCTGACCGTGTGCTTATCCAAGCCGTCAAGCGCATGATTCCACGCACCCCGCTGGGGCGCCAGCAACTCACCAAATTGAAGGTTTTCCCAGGGCCGGCACATGATCATGCAGCCCAGCAACCTCAACCTTTCCCCGTTTCCTGAGTCAATCCACCTGTCTTCCGGCAATTTGAAGCAGTACCAAGAGGTTATTGATCGTGGCAGATACCAAAACCAAGAAGCAGGTTCACCTTGGCACCGGTCGTCGCAAGACTTCCGTCGCCCGTGTTCGGGTCACGGAAGGCAGTGGCGTGATTTTGGTGAATGACAAGCCTTTTGATGTCTTCTTCACCGAAGACAAGGATCGCATGGCCGTCGTTGGCCCGATCGAGGTCACCAATCTCCGTGGCCGTTTGGATGTTCACGTGACTGTCCATGGTGGTGGTGTGACCGGTCAAGCCGGTGCGGCTTCTCAGGGCATCGCCCGCGCCATCAAGAAGATGTTCAATCTTGTTTCTGCTCCGGCTCCCACCGAAGCTGCTGCTGAAGGCGCTGCGCCTGCCGCTGAAGACCCTATCAACGCCATGTCCCGCAACTTGCGCGCCTCCGGGTATCTCACCCGGGATGGCCGTATGAAGGAACGGAAAAAGTATGGCCACAAGGGCGCCCGCAAGAGCTTCCAGTTCTCGAAGCGTTAGTCCTGTCGGAATGTTTCAACAAAGAAGCCCGCGACAAAGGTCGCGGGCTTCTTTGTTTCTCCTCATTCACCCATTCGAAACAGCAGCCACTCCACACGTTTCCTCGGCCCCTCAGCCCAAGGGCCCCCTTTCCTTTTCACCATCCAATTGCACAAGGCGGCAAGGTGGCCGGTCCAGGCTAGAAGGCGGTCTACATCACCATCATCCAGTTTCATCCACAGATCGGGACTTCCGGTCGAACCAATCAGTCTGGCCCTGTCGCTGGCGGGATTGTCCCACCTAACCGTTGACCAATCAATCAGGCCATATTCCAGTCTTTTTGATTCATTTTGGATTCTCACCCAATTGCCTGCCCAAGGATCCCCATGGCAAGGCAACAGCTTCCCATAACGGGGCAACCTTTCCAATCTATCAAGGGCTGGTTTCACCCAATCTCCAAGGACCTTGGCACAACGTGTGTCCAGGGAATCCGTGAAAACCCTTGGCATTTCCAACCATTGCAGAAGGGCCTGTTCCCGGGAAGTCACACAAGGGAACAGGCCATCACGTTCCCCCAAAATTTCTTTGCCAATTCCTGACAAACATTCCAACCGCTCCATCCCATGTTCCAGACAAAAACCCAATGCATCTGGAACAGTCCCGCATAACCAGGACCATGCCTGAAAAATCATCCCACGCCAGTTCACCCAAGGCTTTTCCAGATGGATAATTGCGGGCAACCAGGTCCGGGATCTCCATAAGGGATGGATTGCCAATTGCCACGCCAAAAGGGCATGTTCCCGGTTCCGGTCACAGTCAGGCCTTGCTTTCAGCAACCGGGATTCACCGGTTGTGGGACAGGTCCATCGCCACGTAAAACCGGAATGAAACGGACCTGCCGGCAAGAGGGAAAAAACGCCTTGGCCCAACGTGGAAGGGATAAATCCCAATTCAATAAGACACGAGACCGGCAAGCAGGGGTCTGCTGACCGATCCATTCTTTTTAGCGGTTCCCAGGGGAATTCTCTATTCCCCGGTTCAGCACCAGTGCATCCGGCCGCGCAATGTCAGCCCGCGCGGTTTCCTTTTCCACCGGCTGAACGTAGGAATCAGCCAAACCGGGGGCTATTCCCCCCACCACGGTAACAACCGCGCAGGCAACCGCGGCCAACAAAGGAAGGGGCGAACCGGGCTGTGGTTGAGGCCCCAAAGGTAAACGCAGGAAAGCCCGAGACAAAATGGCCAGATAATACCAGGCACTGATCACGGCATTGATGACAATGAAGAAGGCCAACACGAGGTAAAGGCTGTTCCCCTGTTGGCCTGATGCGGCCAAGCTGGCCCTGAGGATTTGCAGCTTGCCGATGAACCCGGAGGTGAGTGGCAGACCGATCAGCCCGATCACACAAACCCCCAGACTGATGGCGGCTACCGGCCTCGTGCGGACCAATCCTGCCAAATCATCCAGTCGTTTCACGGGGCAGGACGGGTCATCCAGATACGCCAAGACTGCAAAGATTCCCAAAGTCATCAATGAATAAGCCGCCAGATAAAACGCCATCGCCCCGAGACCTTCCAAACTGCCGGTGGAAACGGCAGCCAGCATGTACCCACCTTGGGCGATGCCGGAATAGGCCAGCAGGCGATGGATATTCTTCTGCCAAAGGGCGAGAAGGTTACCCAGTGTCATGGTTGCGACAGCCAGGATCCACAAAAGACTCCATTCCACACCACCGAAGGGAGAAAGCCCTCCCTCGCCAGCGGCGATCAAGCGCAGCAAAGCAGCAAAACCTGCCGCTTTGGGCAAGGTTGCCAGCAATCCGGCAGCAGCGGGAGATGTCCCTTGGTAAACGTCCGGAGCATAAAAATGGAAAGGGGTTGCCGTGATTTTGAAACCGACCCCGGCCAGCAAAAACAACAGGGCCAGTGTGCGCGCTGCCGGTATCACCCCGGGATTGGCCTCCGGCCAACGCAGGTTCTCATGGATACCCCCCAAGCCTTCCAGGCGGGTCGAACCGGTGATGCCGTAAAGGTAACTCGCACCAAACAGGAAAAATGCGCTGGAGAGAACGCTCAGCAAAAAATATTTGATGGCAGCTTCCAAGCCAGGCCGATCATGGCGTGCCGAGAAGAGCAGCAGATAAACCGGAATACTGACCAGTTCCAACCCGAGAAAAAGAAGGATCAGATCCGGGGCCATCCCGGCTAGGCCCACACCTGCCGAGGCGATGAGAAGGCAACCGAATTCTTCGGTTCCGGGTTTACCGGAAGAGCCCTTGGCCGGAGCGATCAAAATGGCGCCAACCAACCCAATGACCGGCCCCAAAAACCTGAAAAAAGTCGCTCCACCGTGCAGCAACCAGTTTCCGTTGGTTTCCGGGTTCCCTGATTCAATGCCTTGAAAGAGCAGCGCCAAACCCAAGACGATCACGGTAGCGACCGCCCAGAAATGACGATTGCCAAAAACGGTACCCAGCAGGAAAAAAAGGCACCCTGCCGCCAACATCCCCAGTTCGGGAAGTGCCAGGTAGATGGAGTCCAGTATCCGGGCGGTATCCACTCTCGCACACTCCTCAACGCGAAGCCATGCTGCCGGTTTCGGCGCGGTGGACCTGACGTTCCAGGTATCCGGTTTCCACCCGCGAAGCTTTCAACACCGGCTTGGGCCAAACGCCCAAAATGATGGTCAATAGAGCCAAGGGCACAAGCACCGCCCAATCCGCGGTCCCGAGCCCGGAGGCGGGCTTTGCACCCTCCGAAGTTCGCAAAGGACCGAACAACAATCGTTGCAGCATGGTAACTGTGTACCAACCACCGAGGAAAATCCCTGCCAGGACACCCAGCGCCACCGGGATACCCTGGCCATACTCCGCGGCCCCGAGGAAACCCATCAGGCAGAGAAACTCGCCACCGAATTGCGCCAAACCGGGAACGCCAACGCTGGCCAGGGCAAAAAGCACCAGAAAAGCGGCCAGCAGGCGGTGCTTGGCAGCAAGCCCGCCAAGGCCCACGAATTGCAGGGTGCCTTCCCTTTCCCCGATCATCCCGGCACAGAAAAGCAAGCCGGAAGTAATCACGCCGTGGGCCAGCATGTGGAGGATCGCACCCTCCAAACCGACGCGATTGAAGCTCAACATTCCCAGCAGGGCCATCCCCAGGTGGGAGATACTTCCGTAAGCGAGGAGCGATTTCAGATCCTTGGCCCCGTACGCGCAAAATGCACCGTAGACAATGCTCAACACTGCCAGGGGAACAAGGATTTGGATACCGACCTCCGCCGCCGTTCCAGGCATCAGGAAGAAGCAGACACGCAACAAACCGTAAAGGCCCAGTTTTGCTAAGACGGCGGAAAGAAAAGCCGTCACCGGAGTGGGGGCCTCGCCGTAGGCGGGGGGCTGCCACGAGTGGAAGGGAACCAGAGGAACCTTAACCACAAAACCGGCACACAAGAGCACAAAAATAAAGGCTTGGGGTATTTTCCCGGGCGCGTCCAGGGCGGCCAACTGGGTCGAGGCTTTGCGGGCCAAGGCTTCCCACCCGAATTCGAGGCCAAGACCGGATTGGGAGGATACAGCCAAAATCCCCAGGAGGGTCAACAAGCCACCAGCCAAGGTGTATATCACCATTTTCAGTGCCGCCGCCTGACGGTTGGGCCCACCCCAATTGCCCACCAACAGGAAAAGCGGAATCAGGGTCAATTCGAAAGCAACATAAAACAAAAGCAGGTCCTGAGCCAAAAACGCCAACAAGGTCAGGCCGATCAGGGTTGCCAATAATCCGAAATAGCGATTGGCCCTCTCCATTTTCAAACCGAGGGAGGCGACTACCGACAGGAATCCCACCAAACCGGTCAACAGCACCAACCCGGCGTTCAATCCGTCCAGTCCCAGACGAAGACGGAGAGTTTTATCACCGCCAAATACCGCGCCCATTTCAAAATGAGGCTGACCGGCACTCATGACCGGATCAGTGAATTCGGGGTTGGAAGCCCTGGCGTGCCAGTCGTAGCCCACCGCCACCGCCATTCCAAAACTGGCAAGGCAAACCCCCAGGACAATTCCGGACGCCAAGCCACGATTCCGTGCCAACATGGCAAGCAACCCGCCCGCGATCGGCAGGGCTGGGATGAAAGGCAATAAGGCCAAATTCCAATCCATTGTTGCGCCTGTCCTCAGCGTGCCAGGGTAAACATGGCGATCAGCACCACCAGGCCCAGTGCCATGGCAAGCGCGTAATACTGGAGCAGCCCGTTCTGCAGTGGCCTCAGCGATTCCCCCAGCCAAGCCGGAATCCGCCCCACCAGCTCGGCCAGTTTGTCCACCAACTCCCTGTCCAGGAAGTTCAGCAAACGGCCACCGTATTCGCAGGGTTTGGTGATGAAGCTGGCGTAGATGTCATCGATGAAAAAGCCACTGCGCGCTGCCCCCACGAGATTGTTGGGAGTGCCGGACGGACGCCGTTGGCCCAGAAAAAATGCCACCGCGATACCAAGTGCGGCAGCCAGCAATCCCATAACCGCCATTTTCCAGGCAAAATCATGGTGGTCAGCGGGGTGCCAAGCAGGGGAACTTTGGATGAAGTCCGCAAACAGGTGCGTGGGGCCGACCATCCAACCGATCAGGGCCGCTGGAACCGCGAGGACCGCGAGAGGGATGGTCATCCCGGCAGGCGATTCATGGGCGTGATGCCCCGCCTCCTCAGGCACGCGGCGCTCACCCCAGAAAGTCAGCAGGTACGCGCGGAACGTGTACAGCCCGGTGAGTGCCGCTGTGACCAACCCGAGATAGAGCATGGCATGTTGCAAACCCGACCGCTGACCCCCAGACTGGGCCCCGTTTTCCAACGACTCCAGGATTCCATCCTTGCTGAAAAAACCGGAAAAAGGCGGCAAGCCGGCGAGGGCCAGCGCCCCGATCAGGAAGGCGATATGGGTAATCGGCAGTACCTTGCGCAAGCCTCCAATCCGCCGAAGGTCAAGTACATTTCCCATGGCATGCATCACGCTGCCGGCCGAAAGGAACAACAAAGCCTTGAAAAAGGCATGCGTGAAAAGGTGGAAAACGGCAGCGCCGGAGGCTGCGCTCACCAAGTTATGACACTGCGCGGTCCCGGTGGTGGTGCCCACACCCAGCGCCATGAACATGTATCCCAGTTGGCTAAGGGTCGAGTAGGCAAGAATCCTTTTCAGATCGGTTTGCCCCAAAGCGATCAGGGCGGCCAGCAATGCTGTCACCCCGCCACAAACCAAAACAATGTCCTGAAAATCACCAACCGCCTGCAATTGGGCCGGAGAAACAGCATCACCAGTTAGGGGGGGGAGAACGCGAGCCAGCAGGTAAACCCCGGCGGTGACCATGGTGGCGGCATGGATCAATGCGCTGACAGGCGTGGGGCCCTCCATCGCATCCGGCAACCAGACATGCAGCGGAAACTGCGCCGATTTGCCAAACGCGCCGATTCCCAGGCAGACCAATGCCCAGTACAAAGTGGTGGCATCGTAGTTGTGGCTGAACATGGTGTCATAGGACAGCCCGACCGGATCCCCGGCGCGGTACAGCAGGACCATGCCCGCCAGAAGGGCGACATCACCCAATCGGGTGACCAGAAAAGCCTTGCGCGCGGCCTTTGCGGCCTCTGGCTTGGCGAACCAGAAACCAATCAGCAGGTAACTGCAAACCCCGACGCCTTCCCAACCCAGAAAGAGAAGTGGCAGGTTGTTTGACAGAACAAGGATGTTCATCGCACCGACGAACAATGAAACCGCCGCGAAATAACGGGGGTATCCCGGGTCGCCGTGCATATAGCCGGAACTGAAAAGCACGATCCAAAGGCTGATGAAGCTGACCATGGCGGCCATCATCGAGCTGAGCGCGTCCAGGCGAAGCTCCCAGTCCACCCTCAGATTGCCGGCCTCAAACCAGTTGGCGTAGTTGTAAACCGCCTCGCGCCCCTGATTCGTCCCTGAATGATGGACATGAATCAGGGCCAAGATGGAAATGATCGCGCTGGCACCGACGGCCAGCAAAACGGGGTAGTGGCTACGCTCACCCAACCGGTGGCCAAACAGGGCCACCAACAGGGCGGCAAATACCGGCAGGCCGGGAATGAGCGGAAGCAGAATCCACAGATTCTCGGTTGTCAGATCAAACACGACTCAGCTCCTCAGGCGGCTGCGGACCGAGCCCGGCGGTTGGCAAGGGGGGCATGGGTGGTTGGGCTGGCGGCAAGGGCAGTGGTTCCGGGTCCACCACGGGGTCCAGACTATCCTCGCGAAGGTCTTGCCAAACGCTCACATCCAAGGTCCCCCGGTTCTTGTACAGCACCAGGATCAGGGCCATCGCGATCGCGGCTTCACAGGCCGCGACGGTCAGCAGGAACAGCACAAAGGACTGTCCTTCCAGGTTTCCCCGGTAACGGGAAAAGGCCACAAAGTTCAGGGCGACACCCTGGATCATCAATTCCGCATTCAGGAAGGCAAGGATCAGATTGCGACGGGCCAGGAAGCCAACCAGCCCCAGACAGAACAGCACGGCGCCGACGAGAAGGTGTTGGCTCAAATCCGGATAATCCGAGGGAGGAGTCATCCCTTCACCTCCACGCCGGCAACCGCCGGATTTTTTCTTTGGGCAATGACAATCGCCGCCACGGTTGCAACCACCAGCAATACCCCAGCAACCTCCACCCCGATCAGGAAATGGCGGTAGATATCCGCACCCAAAAAGGCAGTGTTCTCGGCAGGTATGGCCAATCGGCCGGAATAGTCCGCCCTGGAGTTTGCCTCCTCAGCCAGGCGGGCGGGCATCACTGGTGCCGGACTCGGAGAACTGGGCGCATTCGGCAGTCGGGAACGGTCACCCACCACCGTGTGTGCAAGAACAAACAGCAAAAGGCCGCCGGTCAGCGCGGCCATGAAAGGATCCCGGCTGCGGGAACTGGAATCGCTGGGGCCATCCTGCTGAGCAAGCATCAGAACGAACAGGAAGGTAACGATGATGGCACCTGCGTAAACAATCACATTGGCGGCCGCCAGGAAGGGCGCACCAAGGGTGAGGTACAGACCGCTGGTTCCCAGCACAGCCAAGGTAAAGGAAAGGGCGGCCCTGGCCGGGTTGGACTGGGTGACCAAAAAAACCGCACCCAAAATTGCAGCCGCCGAAAACACCTGCTGAAGGACCAACTCGACTGATAGGGCGGTGGTGCGGGTCCATGAGGCGATAAAGGCGAGCAAGGCACCCAGAACAATCAGGTAACCCAGGAATCGCGGTTGCCCCTTGGGACTTGGCAACAATAAAAACAGACCAAATGAGGCGAACAGAACCGCCGCCAAAGGCAACAGTCTCCAGGGGTTTTCCACCCCTGCCTCCGCGAACAAGACCGGCATCCCAGATGGCGGCATACAGCCTTCCTTCACTTTCAGACCGAATGATTCCCACAATGCATCCCGCCCAGGGCGGGCAATCTGATCAACTTTGCGCGCTGGACGAACCGGTCAGCCCGGCCTCCGCCGGCAACGAGGCCACACCCAGTCTGCCGGGTTGAGTCCGCACCGGATCGGTTCCGGTGGCAACGGTACGGTCAAACACACTGAGCAGCTTTTCCTTGTCAAACATCATCTGTTCGCGGCTCATGCCCGTCAGGTCGAATATGGTTGTCAGTTCGATCGCGTCAACCGGGCATGCCTGTTCACACATGCCACAGTAGATACAACGCAACTCATCGATGACAAATGTTTCCGGGTATTTTTCCCGATCACTCCAGGGCGATGGAGCGGCGACGATATCGATGCAATTGGCGGGGCAAGCCGTGGAACACATGTAGCAGGCCACGCATTTCACCCGTCCCTCAGGATCACGGTTCAAACGATGGACACCCCGGTAAAAAGGTGGCAACTCAGGCTTTTCTTCCGGATAGCTTTGAACATGGATATTCTTGCCGCCACTTCCGGTGCCGGTGAGCGTTCCAACCATGTGCTTCAAGGTGGTTGCCATGCCGCTGATCACGGTGGGGACATACATCTGTTCCAGCAGCCCCAATTTGGGAGGCTTGACCCATTTGACCTTCGTCGGTTTGGTCTGGCTCATTAGAACGCTTCCCCGGCGGTGGTTGAATGATTCATACAGCACCCGCCCCCGCATGCCGGTTGGGATTTCCCAACGCGCTGGCGGAAGATGGGGCCCGGCCACGGGTCAGCCGCATGGCCACCTTGGGATCATCCTGGGGTAGGAACGATCCCAAAGCTGTGACCAACATAAGGATGAATGCAGACCATGGCAGGAGAAGCCAAGGGGAGAGATGAAACTGGCCGACCACCATCGCCCCCAGCAGGCTGAGAACACCCAAGGGCATCATGCCTTTCCAAGCCAAATTCATGAGCTGGTTGAACTTGAACCTGAGGATGGTCCACCGCACCAGCATGAAAAGCATGATGATCACGCCCACCTTGGCGGCAAAGACACCAAACTTTGCGGCCAAGGCCAATAAACTCCCCGCTCCCAGCAGGCTCTCCAGGCCGGGAAGATGCCAGCCACCAAGGAAAAGGGCGACCGTCAAAAAACTGGTGGTGATCATATGGGTGTATTCACCAAGGAAAAACATCGCGAACTTCATCGCGCTGTATTCGGTGTGGTACCCACCCACCAATTCCTGCTCGCATTCGGGCAAATCGAAAGGAAGGCGATTGCATTCGGCAAAAATGGCTGTCAGAAAAAGCAGGAAGGCCGTCGGCTGATACACACCCAGCCAACCGTGCCGGGCCTGCCAGTCGACAATTCTCTCAAGGTTCAGCGATCCAACGAGAATGAGCACCCCCAAAATGGAAAGCCCCATTGGAATCTCGTAGCTGATCATCTGGGCGCTGGACCGAAGCGACCCCAACAAACTGTATTTGTTGTTGCTGGACCATCCACCCAAAACGATGCCATAGACCGCAAGGCTTCCCACGGCGAAGATGAAAAGGAAACCAATATCCACACCCGG
>CAWUOE010000064.1:0-12440 GCA_963923355.1 uncultured Gemmataceae bacterium
AGATGTGTATAAGAGACAGCACCAGCCGTTTCGTGCCGCACTGGATGGGCTGATGGGACTGGAGGCGACAATGCGCTGGGGAGTCGTCCCGTGCCTGGTGGCCGCGCTGATGGCCGCGGCGGGGCGGGCCGATGTCGCGCCGGCTTCCGATGAGGAGCTGGAACGGCGGGCGACTCTGGTGGTGGAGGGGCGCATCGGCGGGATGCGGATCGGCCGTGAGTCCTCGGAATTCGAACCCGGGGCCGGCAACAGCGACTGGGGGATCTACCTGACCTTGGGTGTGGAAAAGGTGGTGAGGGGAATCACGCCGGATGGTCCGTTGGAGGTTCGCTGTTTCCGAGTGCGGCAGAGGCGCACCCTGGTGGAGTGCCAGACCCCCTCGGGCCATCACCCGGTCCCGCCCGTGGGCACACGGGTACGGGCCTACCTGAACGGGGAGCCCGGGGCTTGGCGGGTGGTGCTGCCCAACGGGATTCTGGCGCTGGATGGTTCCTTGGGAGATGCGCCCGAGGTGCTGGCCCTGACCCAAGGCGGATTCACGCTGGGTCTGCCGCTGGAGGCCTGGGCCGCGGTATCGGTGGCAAGTTTGGCGGGCTGGGCTGGCGTCGCCTTGGTCCGGCGCAGGCGGCGAAAATCGGCAGAAGGCGGCGATGTGGGCAGCCGATTGGCAAACCCGGGTGGATAGCCCCGCCCTGTGGATGCCAGGAGTCAGCTTGACCAAATATGCGATAATACGGGGGGTTTTATTTAGGATTTTCTGTGCCGGGCCGTAGTGACTCCAGCACAGGCTTCAGCTTTTCGGCATAAAGCTTGTAGCCGCCGTCCTGGGTGAGGTGGATGTTGTCGGGTGTGAACAATCCCTTCTTCAGCGTGCCATCGGCGTTCACCATGTCGGGCCAGATATCCAGCACGCGGACCTTGGGGTCGGCTTGCAGGTTCAAGGTGTCCAGCGCGGCGTTCACCTTCCTGATGTCCTCGTAGAACGGATTGCCGGGCGCGTGGGCCGGGAAGACCTTCACGACGATGACAGGCGCCTTGGGGAATTTCTCACGGAGGTTACGGGCGCATGTCTGGATGCCGCGCGCAACCGGCTCGATCCCTGTCTCGGGTGTGAAGAACATGTTGTTGTTGCCGATGAGGAGGACGCAGACTTTGGGCTCGAGACCCTCCACGCCGCCATGGTCGAGCCGCCAGAGGACATTCTGCGTCTTGTCGCCGCCGATGCCGATGTTGACCGTCTTCAGGCCGGGGAAGTGCCTGGGCCAGGCCTCGCCCCACTGCATGGTGATGCTGTCGCCGACGAGCAGGACATCCACGGGACCCTGGTTGGCCTGGGCGACCTGGACGAGCTTGGCGTGGGTGTCGAGCCAGCTTGTGCCCCCCCAGAAGCCCGCGGAAGGTACCACCGGCCACAGGGCTGGTTTGTGCTGGTTGACCTCGCTCCCGGGCCGGCGTTGGTACTCAGGCTTCAGGACATAGTCCCGTTCCTGGGCGGAAAGGGGCCAGCCGGTTTTCTGCGGCTCGGCGGTTGGGTGGGGGTAATCGATGCCCCACGCGGTGTTCGTGGCCAGGGCGAGCAAGGACAGGACCAGGATGCGCATGGTGGGACTCCTTCGAGGTTTTATGAAATTCATGGGGAAATCCTGCCGGGCAGGTTGGGCTGGGTGCGGAGGGACAGCGCGACACGGTCAGCGTACTGGAGGCCGAGAGCGGAAGCAGGTGACGGACGTTTGGCGCCAATTTGCACGACGGCGAAGCGGGCCGCCGGCGACAGGATACACTTGGTCCTGGCAGGCAGCCACTGGTTCGGTTCTCCCCCAGCCGAGTTGACCAGCGTCGCGGCGCTACCCACGGCCTGGGGGATATTGAGGGGCCAGTTCCTGGCGATCTCCCCCGGTTCCTCCGCAAACAGGAAAACCTGGCACAGAAAGAGGATCTTTTGACCTCGGACGGGCCGGGAGTCGCGGAAGTTGGCCGAGAGTTCCAGAACCGCCTCGGTATCGCCGTCTTGGTGGTCCCAGAGGTCGGCCAGATTGATCAGTTGGAAGACATCGCAAGAGACGGCAGGTCCGTTGGGACGGGTCTTGTCCACGCCCGGCTGGATGAAACGGAGCAAACCGCCTTCCCCACTGTCCGGGGGATCGTTTGTGATCTCGGATTCGTCACCGCTCCAGTAGCCGGGGCTGGTTGGGAATCCACGCCGTATGGGGCCCGGCCTGACATCAAAACCTCCGTCTGCCAAGCCCGGGAGGACCCGGGAGGTGGAATGCGGCTGGCCGGGGCCGAGGGCCCAAACCAGGGACGTCCCGGCCACACCGGCCAGGAAAGCCGTCAGGCAAACCAGGGCCCCCGTCAATTGCCGTCGGTGATGTTTCACCCGGGGAAAACCACCTGCCTTCGGACCGGGCCCCGAGTCCGGCTTCACGGCACCAAACGCGCCGGCATTGACCGCGGCTGCGATGGCGGGATCGAGATTGAGATACCGGATGTACCGGGTTCGCAAATCCGGATCCAGCCGGAGCGCCTCCTCCAGTTGCCTTGTCTCCTCCGCGGATGCCGCGCCGCGGGCGTAGAGAGATGCCAGTTCCAGGGGATCCAACGGTTCGTTCATGTCGCGTCACCCCGGGCGAGAAATCGCCTGGTACATTCGAGCAGCTCCAGCCGAATCCTGTGCAGCGCCTTGTAGAGGGACATCGGCGTCCGCCCGGTCTCGACTGCCAGGTGGTCAATCCGGGCTTCCGGCGCGTAGGCCGCCTCGAGAAGCGAGCGTTTGGTGGACGGCAAACGGGACAGGCAATCTCTGAGGGCGACGCGCTCCTGTTCGAGGTTGTCGCTGAGTTCCTCAGCAGAGGCCGCGAGCAGGTTGATGGTCTCCTCGCTGAAAACGTGCCGGTCGCGGGAGACGGCACGCCGGTGGACAAGTGCCTCAAGGCGGGCGACACCGAATGCCCAGCGACGGAAATGATCCGGGGGGTCCTGCGGGTTGAACTTGCGCCACAGGACCGCCGCGATTTCCTGCATCACCTCCCGGGAGTCATCCAGGCTGGGAACCAGCGAGCGCACATAGGAACGCAGGGACTCCTCGTTGGCCACATAGAGCCTGATGAAGGCTTCCTGATTGTCGCGGGCAGTGGGGTCCATGCAGATACACTTCCGACGGGGCAACCGTTTGCCACATTTTTATGGGATTCCTATCCGTCCACGGGCGTTGCCGGCTTTTTCTCGCCCGGCGATCGTCCTTTCGCGTGTAACTCGGAATGGGCGTGGGGATTTCCTGGTGGTCTGGCCGTGACGCGCCAGAGATTGCCTACCCGACCCGTTTGCCCGGATTCCGACCCGTTTGCTCGGGGAACCGCTGACTGTGGTGACCGGGTGGAGCCCGTTCCCTGTTGGGCTTTGTTTTGGCTTGGAAGCGGCAGTACTGCCCGGGACCGGTATCCCGAAAGGCTGGGAACCACCAAACTTCTGGGTGTCGGAGGGGATTGTAGGCGGTCAATGAAAAAACATGCCAGTTGCCTGTTGAGTATTTTAAGTTATTTATAAATAACCTAATATCAAAAAAGGGAGGGTTGACTTACCCATGGATTTGACCGGGATCTTGCAGGAGTTCAACCCGTGGTGGGCCGGTCTGGCTTCATCGGGGCTGCCTGGTTTCCGTCGGGATGCGTTCGCGGATGTCTGGGAATGGATCCAGTCGAGGGGGCCGCGTGGGCTGGTGGTCTCAGGGGCCCGGCAGACAGGCAAGACCACCCTGTTCCTGCAGGTCATCCAGGAGCTGATCAAACGGGAGTGGTGCCCGCCGGAGGGGATCCTGTATGCGACCTTTGATCACCCGGCATTGCGGCTGGCCGGCCTGAAAGGCACTCTCGAGGCCTGGAGGGAACTATGCCCGGCCTTGCCGGGGGGGAAGGGCATCCTATTTCTGGACGAGATCCAGAATGTGCCCGACTGGCAGGTGTGGCTGAAGCACCAGGTGGATTTCCGCAGGGGTGCGCGTGTGGCCGTGACCGGCTCGGCGACGCCGCTGAGGGACGCCTCGGCCGAGTCGGGCGTGGGCCGTTGGGAAACGCTGCGCCTGCCGACACTTTCCTTCGGCGAGTACCTGAGGCTGCGGCATGGGACCACGGCGGATATCGGGGCCATCGGGGACTGGACAGACCTGTTCGACCGCGACCGCGCCGGATTCGCGGCGCTGGCGGCGCGGAGCGCCGAGCTGCCTGCACGTTTCCACGAATACCTGGCCCGGGGCGGCTTCCCGGAACCGGCGTGCGAGCCCGACCTGGCGCGGTGCCAGCGCCTGCTGCGGGAGGACCTTCTGGACAAGGTGCTGCACCGGGACATGACAGCCCTGTATGGTGTGCGGCGTGTGCCCGAGCTGGAGCGGTTTTTCCTGTACCTGTGCGAACATGAGGGGGGAATCCTCGACACCACGGCGGTTTCGCGGCACCTGGAGGGCGTGACCCGGCAGGGTGTGGCCAACTGGGTGGACCTGCTGGAGGCGACCCACCTGGTGCACCGGCTGCGTCCCTACGGCTATGGCAAGGAGGTGCTGCGCGGCCGGGAAAAGGTTTTCCTGGCCGACCCGGCCATTGCCGGGGCCGTGTGGATGACCGGCCGTCGCCTGCTGGAGCGGCCGGAGAGGCTGGGTGCTGCGGTGGAGGGCGCCCTGGTGAAGCATGTCCTCAGCCGGTACCGGGGAGAGGGGGCGCAGGTCTCCTACTGGCGGGACCGGACCGGCGAGGGGTTCGAGGTGGACATCGTGCTGGAACGCGGGGACGGGCCGATACCCATCGAGGTGAAGTACCAGGACACGCAGGTGCAGCCGGGCAAGCTGGCGGGACTGTTGCGTTTCCTGGAGAAGACGGGGGGCCGGCGCGGCATCGCCATCACGCGGAGGCGGGATGATTTGGGCGTGGCGCGGGTGGAGCAGGGGCCCGGGAAGGGCCGCGGCTCCGTCACTGGGACGGTGGAGATCCTGAAAGTGCCGGCGGCATTGGCGTGCCTGATCCTGTCGGGGAGGTGATGGTCTTTGCCGGGGCCGCCTCACTTGGGCCAAAAGGCCATTCCAATTCCCTGGAGGCCTGGGGGTTATTCACTCCCGAACCTTGTCGGGGGTGAGTGGACGGGCCGTTTTCACATCACAGGGTGATACCCGAGAGGTCGCCGGGGTTTCCGGCGAAGAAGCTGTCGAGGAGTTGGTGGGAGTCTGGGTCGAAGGTGCGGACATTGGGTCCGGCGCCCTGGCCGGGTCCGGTGGTGATGAGGGTCTTGTCCGGGGTCTTGAGGAAGCCGACGCGGACATCGCCGTTCCAACCCTGGTAGGCCATGAAGTAGTCGATGGCGGTTGGGTTGCCGCGGTAGATGCCCACCTGCTGCCTGGTGCCGCCGGTGGTGCCGAGGATCAGCTCGGCGATATTGTCGCCGTTGAGGTCGGCGGCGGCGATCTGGACCCCATTCTTCACCGCCTCTGGGAAGGCGTAGAAGCTGGTGATGACCGATTGTCCCAGGCTGGCGAAAGCCACCACATGGGAGATGGGTCCCGAGGCGGTGGAGGTGATGATGTCGAGCACGCCGTCCCCATCGGCGTCCGCGGCCGCGAGGCGCAGGCCGCCCTTGAATGAGGGGTCGAAGGCGTAGAAGCTGGCGAGCACCTCGAAGGTGCCGCCCGAGATCACCACCACATGGGGAGTGGCACCGGCGTCGGCGGCCAGCAGGATGTCTGCCAGCCCATCCCCGTTCACATCCCCGGTGGCGACATTCACACCGCCCAGGAAGCGAGGGTCGAACACATACACGCTGCGCAGGACCGACATGTCCTTGCCGCTGAAGACCACCATGTGCGGGGCGACCCCGGGCTGGGGAACCGAGACGAGGTCGGCGACGCCGTCACCATCGAGGTCGGACACGCTGTTGAAGCGGGGCACACCCCGGTAGCCCTGGAACGGGGTCAACGGGGCGGTGAGGGGCGTGCCGTCCGCGGACCAGGCCCTCAGGCTGCCGCCCTGGCCGACGGTGATCGCCGGTTCGGCGGTGTTGAAGAAGGGCGTCGGGGCGACCGCTGTGCGAATGGTTTTGCCGGCCTCATTGCCGAAGGTGCCGTTGGTGATGGCGATACTTTGCAGGCTTGCGGGGCCACCCAGGTAGGCGACCGCCGCCTCCAATTCGATGTTGCCATTGGTGGCGGCAAGGTGCGCGTCCCCGGAGGTGCCGATCCGCACCGTGCCGCCCGGCCCGGCGACCAAGGCGATGTCGCCACCCGGTTGGGTGGTGATGTTGCCCTGCACCGAGACCAGGGTGCCGGCCTCCAGGCGGACATTGCCGGTGTTGAGGGTTCCGCTCAGGTCGATCTCCGAGCCGAAGACCACCACTTTTTGCGGTGCCGTGGCGGTGAAGCCCAACTGGACCTGCGAGGCGGTCTGGTGAATGTTCAGCTTGCGGAATTCCGTCCAGTCGATGGCAAAAGTCGCCCCGTTGGCCCGGAGCCCGGAGGAATCGGCGGCGATCGTGCCGACGGTCGAGCCGTGGACCAGGATCTTGTCCGTCTGGCCGATTGCAAGCCCGTCGAGGGTCACCGTGGCGCCCGGGGTGAAGGCATCGATCTCGACCTGGTCCTGCCCCGCCCCGGTATCCAAAACCAGCGGGCTGTAGCCGGCGGTGAAGGTGACGGTGTCGCTGCCGGAGCCAAGGATGATTTTCGCCGGCCCGGGCCCGCTCCAAGAGACAATATTGTTGTTGCCGACCTGGATGGTGCTGACGCTTCCGAGGGTCACCTTCAGGTTTCGGGTGACCCGGGAGAAGTCGAGCGTCGATCCGGCGATCGAGGCCTGGGTCAGGGTGTCGAGGCCGAAGCGGTCGCTGAAGGGGATCACCAACCCGCCCTCCGGGTGATCCACGAAGTCATTGCCGGCTCCGCCGTCGAGGGTGTCCCTGCCACCGCCCCCGTTGATCCAGTCGTTGCCGTTGCCGCCCAGGATGGTGTCGGCCAGCCGGCCACCCACCAGCGTGTCGGGGCCGTTGCCGCCATCCAGGTGATTGAGCCCCAGGCCGCCGATCAGGGTGTCGCGCCCGTCGCCGCCCGCCAGGTGGGTGGGTGACAGCACCCCGGTGCAGTCGATGATGTCGTCGCCGTCCCCGGCGATGCCCACCACCTTGTCCACATGGTGGTAGGCCTGGGGCAGGGGATTGCCCTGGGCGTCGAGGTACTGGGGCACGCCGGCCACATAGAACTGGACGCTGAGGGACTCGTCGCCGGCAATGCCGCCGAGGTGCCGGATCTCGAAATGCTCGTCGGTGACCTTGCCGGTCTGGCTCCGCCTGCCCGCGGTTGGCCCCATGTTCAGGTACAGCGAGCCGTAGCTGGCGGCCTGTTCCGTGGGTGGCGCGGGATTGTTCTGCACATTGAACAGCGTGATGCTTCCGAAATTGTGGTTCCAGACCTGTTGCCACAGGAACGGCAGATAAATGTCGAGGTAGGCGTTGGCCGAGATCGACCCGTTCAGGTCAAAATCGAACAGGTTAAGGGGGCTTGAGAAATTGGCACCGGCAAGCTGGATCATCTCCTGCAGGTCCAGTCGGCCGTCGGAATCGACATTGGGCGTCATGGTCATGCCGATGTTGAAATTGCCATTCACGCCTGCCCTCGCGATGCCGGCGTTGAGCTGCACACCAAGCGACAGGTAACCGTTGGCGGAGATGTCGGTCCCGGTCCCGTCGACGAAGAATCCCTGGTACAGGATGTCCTGGGCCAAACCCTCCAATGCGGCTGCCGACAGGCCCTGACTGCCGTTGACCGTGGCGGCCACCCATTGTTCGAGGCCGGTGGAATCCATGCCCAGGGACAGATTGATCCCCGCGTTCACGCCGCCGCCGAAGGTCATGTACAGCGGCGGGTCGAGCGGGAAGGATTCATCGATGCTGAAGTTGGCGAAAAGGGACGGGAAGTTGATGTGGAAAAGGTCTACCGTCTGGCCGGTGATCAGCCCGATGATGTTGACCGGGTCGAGGATGTCGAAGGAGATGCCCAAGCCGCCCGAGACGCCGTAGCTTTGGTTCACCACCCGGCTGGCCGGTTCCGTGAAATTGGCCTCGGCCTGGTTGGCATATTTGGACATGAAGTTGTTCATGGCCGAGACCACCTGCGCCTGCGACGGCAACTGGTTCAACTGCTGCGGCTTGCTCAGGCCGCTGGCGGCGGTGCGGAAATCGTTGGCGAAGGTGGCCACCACATCCAGCGGCACGATGAAGCTCTGGCCGGGGTTGGCGTTGATGTAGTTCACAGCGCTGGTCACATCGCCGAGCATGTCCACGATGGCGTCCAGGGCCTGGACGAACCCTAGGTTGGCGCCGCCGAACCGGTTGGCAAGGCCCAGCAGCGAGGTGTCCCCGCCGATGATGTCGCCGAGGATCGGTATCTGGGTGTCGAGGGCGTTCAGGATGGGCTGGATGCCGTTGGTGATGGGTGTCAATTGGGGCGCTATCGATCCCATGTAATCGGAAATGAACGAGCCCAGGTCGATGTAGAAGTTGTTGTAGCTCAACTGGGGCGCGCCCTGCCCCGGAGTCCAGGTGATGCTCATGGTGTTGCCGATGGACGGCAGTGCGGCAGCGAGGCCCCCTCCGGCGACCTGGAGTTGCATGTCGACATTCAGGCCGACCGTGGGGATATTCAGGGTGGTCTGGAAAAGGCTGGAGGGTGTGAGGTTGTTGATCTCGGCCAGGGTCAGCTCGTTGTTCAGGTTGGAGGGGTTGAAATTGGGGTCGGTCAGGGTCGATGTGAACGGCATGGAGAAGATCTCGCCCGTGCCGGCGCTCAGGGTGCCGCTCAGGAACCCGAGAGTCATCGTGGTGGTGAAGTCGCTGTCCGGTCCGGCGTCCATGGTGCCTGATATCTGGTTGCCGGCCGAGGGAACGATGTAGAAACCGTTCAGCAAATCGATCCCGAAGCTCAAATTGACCGTCGCGGACCCCGAGGCGATCAGGTTCAGGTCGGCGGGGTTGTTGATGGTCAGCGGAATGCCAGGCATGCCCAGGCTGAAGGGGATGGTGGTGTTTTGCAAGGTGAATTCGACAATCACCGGGAATTGCACCGCCTGGACGGTGGTCTCAACACCCGAGCCATTGATGAAAAATTGGGCGGCGGCGTTGTAGGTCAGCGGGTTGCCGAATTCATCGAAGAACAGGGGGATCTGGCCGTTCTGGCTGGCGGTCTGCCCGTTGGGGACATAGCTGCCCGGGTTCTGGGGCTGCGTGGAATCAAGGATGACGCCCGGTGTTCCCAGAAGCAGGTTGTAGACGGTGCAGGCCTCGTTGTAGAGCTGTTCATCGGCGCTCTGGTTGCCGGCCGATGGGCTGCCGATGCTGACGATGGGCTGCGCGTAGCCCGAACCGGGGTTGGTGATGGTGATGCTGGCCACCTTCAGGCCGCCGTTGCCGTCGGAGACCATGTTGGCCGTGGCGGTGGCGCCGGATCCGTTGCCCGCGTTGTCGGTGATGGTGACATTCGGGGCGGCCTGGTAGGACTCGCCAGAGGTGATCACCGTGATCGAGGTGATCAAGCCGCCCGAGGCGCCGGCGATCGCCGAGGCGGTCGCGCTGGCGGTGGCGTTCTGGTCGCAGGTGGGGACGAAGGGGGTGAGGTTCAGGTCGAGGTAGTCGGCGATCTGCCCGTAGATGCCGAACGCCTGGGCGAACTGGCTGGTGCCGGTGCCGATGATGATCTGGCTGGTGCCGGCCATCGACTGGGTGAAGACCGACTGGAGGGCGGCCTGCATGGCGCCCAGTCCGGCCTGCATGTTGTCGGGGTTGCCGATGGCGTTGGCGAGCGAGAGGGCGGCGATGTCGTTGTTGTCGATGTCGGGAAGGCTGAAGGTGACACCGGGGGTTCCGGCGGGATTGTTGAAGTTGAAGGTGCCGCCCACCACGGACACCACGGGGGAAACATAACCTGATCCGGCGCTTGTCAGCGTGAGGCTGATGGTGCCGTCGCTGTTGACGTTGGCGATGGCCGCGGCACCGGTGCCCTGTCCCGCCGCGTCGGTGATCAGCACCTGCGGCACGTTTCCGCCGGCGGAGTTCGCCAGGTAGTTCGAGCCGGGGGTGATGGCGGTGAATCCGGTGATGGCACCACCGGAAACGGCGGCGTTGAAAAGCGCCGCCTGGTTCAGGAAGGTGGCCAGCGAGGCGGCCGAGCTTCCGCCCGAGGGGCCGCTGATGTTGAAGTTGCCCGAATAGCAAGTGCTGGTGGGATAGTACACCGGCAGGTTGGCCCAGTAGCCCCCATTGGGGACCGAGCCGGCCAGCGAGGAAGTGACCACGGCGCTGGCGGCGGCGTTGGCGGCCAGCGTGGTGAGGATTTGCCCGCCGGTTACGGAGACATTGGCGGTGTCGCCGGTGTCCGACTCAAAAAAGAGGGGCAGGGTGCCCAATGTTCCCTGGAAGTCAAGGTCAGTGGCCTGAACCGAGATGCCGCTGAGGTTCCAGGCGGTGGTCATGGCGGAGCCGGCGAAATAGCCCTGTGTGGAGTAACCCAGGCTGGTCCCTGTGCCGGCCTGGGTGAAAAACAAGCCGAACGGGGCTTGCCAGGCCACATCGGCGTTCACCGACAGGCTCCCGGTGTTGGCCGGTGGAACCACCGAGTATGCCAGCATGTTCTGGCTTTCGGGCAGGCCGCCCGCCAAGGCGGCAAAGGTGGCCACATTGAAGGCGATCGGGGCGGAGACGCCGACCGAATCAGACCAGTTGATGGGGTTCAGGTAGAGGCCCTGGCCCGGGTTGCCGCCCAGGCTGACTGACCCGAAGGCGAGTGTGAAGGTGGCGCTGTTGTCGTTCACCCAGTCGATGAGGCTGTCCAGGTCGGGCGGGGCACCGCCGACCAGCTCCTGCTGGAGGAAGTCGACGAAGTAGTCGGAGAAGCCGGTCAGGTCCTGCAGGTTGCCGCCGAGGAAGGGGAGGTTGGCGCCCAGGTAGCTGGAGGTGTCGGTGCAGGCCAGGGCCAGGGCGATCTGTTCGAACGCCGCGCCGAGGTCAGCCTGGGAAATGTAGAGCAGGCCCTCGGCGGTGCCCCAGTTGGTGTCGCTGAAGGAACCGGCGTAGAGGCCGTTTCCACCCGCGGCGGTAAAGGTCACCTCGGGCAGGACCGTGCCGCTGGCCGGCAGGCCAAGCAGTGCCGCGACATTGGCGGACACCTGGGCTGCCAGCGTCAGGTCGTAGCCGTTGATGGTCGAGGTGGTTGTCGCGTACTGGGCCAGGCCGCCGTTGGTGCTGAGAATTCCCTGCCAGGTGCCGAAGTCGTAAAACTGGCCGGCGACCGTGTCGAGGGTGAAGTCTATGTCGGGTGAAAAATCCTCCGCCGTCAGGTTCACATCCAGGTAACCGATCTGGGCGCTGCCGGCAAAGCCCGGCGAACCGCTGTTGCCCGCCAGATTCATAACAAGGTCGATGTTCCCCATGGTCACCGCGCCCAAAGTGGCCATATTCCACCGGTTGTTGGCAAAAAGGGCCTGGCTGAGGATCGGGTCACCGGCGGTGGTGGCCGACATGTTCCACAGCAGCGGAGAGAGTGCGCTGTTGGTGGAATTCGGGTTGGGGGTGGACGGGAAGACGATGCCGAGGTTGGCGGCCTGGGCGTAGTTGGGGGAGTTCGCCGACAGCAGCGGTGCCAGATATGCCTGCAGATTGTAGTAGTCGGGCGAGGTGACCAGGTTGCCGCCGGTCAACCCGGTCGCAGCCGCATCGGCTAGCTGTGTCAGTTGGTCGATCAACTGGTACTGGATGCTGGTTCCGCTGTTTGAGGTGGTGGTGGTTGCCCAGGAGTTGCCATCCATGAAGTAGAAAGTGTGCGTCACCGAGGATGGGCCATCAGGAAGCTGGGTGATGTCCACCGACGGCGGGGCAATCGTGACCACCGGGCTCAGGTACCCGCTGCCGTAATTGGTGATGACAATGTCACTGACCTGGCCGCCGACCAACACCGCGTACCCCGTCGCCCCGCTGCCGCTGCCCGAACCGTCCGTGATCGTCACCGCCGGGGCGGTCAGGTACAGTTGCCCGGCGTAGGCAAGCTCCCCGTCCATCACACCCGCGCTCAACACGGCGGATGCCGATACCGGATTGCTGATGGTGATGGTGGGGGCCGAGGTGTAGCCGGTGCCCGCCGAATTCAGGGTGATTCCAGTCACGATACCGTTTGACAGGGTGGCTGTCGCGCTGGCACCGCTTCCGCCCCCACCCGAAATGGTGATGATCGGCGCCTGCGAATAGTACTGCCCGGCAGCGGTGAGGTTGATGCTGAATTGGGCGGCCTGGGCCGCGGCGCTGGTTCCGGTCGGGGCCGACAGGCTGATAACCGGGTTGCGGTATCCGGTGCCCGGATTGGTGAGGATGATGCCGGTGACAACGTTGTTCACCACGACTGCGGTGGCTGTGGCGCCGGATCCGGCGCC
>CAWUOE010000065.1:0-12322 GCA_963923355.1 uncultured Gemmataceae bacterium
GTGTTGGCCTCAGGCAAAAACCCCGCCACCGACACCCACGTTCTGCTGACCAAAGCCCTGGAGGTACCTGTTCAAACGTTGCGGTTGGAGGTGCTGCCTGCAGATCGGTTGCCCCAAAAAGGGCCCGGAAGGGCCGGCAACGGCAATTTTGTGCTGACCGAATTGGAGATTCGGTTGGTGGATGCCAAGGGCCAGAAGCGACCGGTGCGGCTGGCATCGGCCAGGGCTACCCATGAGCAGTCCTCCCACGGTGAGAAAAATCCCTACGGGAAGTGGACCATCGCCAGCGCGATGGACGGAGATGCCCAAGGTAAAGAATGGGGCTGGGCTATTTTGCCCGAGGCCGGGAAGGCGAACGCAGCCGAATTCAAGTTGGCAGAAACCTTGCCCCGGGGCGCCGTATTGGAAATCACACTGCGCCAGGATCATCCCAATCCCAACCACACACTGGGTTCTTATCGCCTGGTGGCACTGGGTGAGGAGGCTGCCCGGGCCGCGACTGTGAACAGGCCGTTGCCTGCCGAGGTGGAAACGCTGGCGCGCAAGGAAAAACGCGAACCGGCTGAAAACGAGAAAGTGGATCAGTTCCTGTTGCAAAGCGCCCAAGGCAACCACCCGGCCTTCAGGGAGTTGTTGGAAGCGAGGGCCGCCCGCGACAAGCTGAAAGCCACCCTGCCCACCACGCTGGTCACCGAAACGGTCACCCCGCGCATGGTGCGTGTGTTGCGACGCGGGAACTGGATGGATGAATCAGGCGAGGTGGTCACCCCCGGTACCCCCGCCCAACTGCCTCCCTTGTCCGCCCGGGGAGCCAAACCGGATCGGCTGGATCTGGCTCGTTGGCTGGTGAGTCCGGTCAACCCGCTCACATCGCGGACCACGGTGAACCGTTTGTGGAAACTGTTTTTTGGTTTCGGACTCAGCCGGAAACTTGAGGATTTGGGAAGCCAGGGTGAATGGCCCACGCACCCGGAATTGCTTGACGCGCTCGCTGCGCGATTTGTGGGCAATGGTTGGGACATGCGGGCCCTGATTCGCCATATGGTCACCTCCGAGGCGTACCAGCGGCAATCGTCCCACCCGGAAAGCCGTCAGGCGGACCCGGACAACCGGTTGCTTGCCCGGCAGGGACGGTGGCGTATCGACGCGGAAATGGTGCGGGACACCTCGCTGGAAGTATCCGGACTGTTGGTGGAGAAGGTTGGCGGGGCGAGTGTATTTCCCTACCAACCCGCCGGTTTTTGGTCGTACCTGAATTTTCCAACCCGGGAATGGCAACAATCCAATGGGAAGGACCTGCACCGCAGGTCGCTGTACACCCACTGGCAAAGGCAGTATCTGCACCCGGCCATGCAGGCATTTGATGCCCCATCGCGGGAGGAGTGCGTGGCGGATCGGGCCAGATCCAATACGCCCCTGCAGTCGCTGGTGTTGCTGAATGACCCGATACAGGTGGAGGCGGCGAGGGCCTTGGCCAACCGGGTGCTGGAGGGCAGCCCTGGAAAAACCGATGGGGCCCGAATCGAGCAACTGTTCCGCCTTACTTTGCAGCGGAAACCCGACCCGGCGGAGGTGCAAACCTTGTCCGACTTGTTGGCGGTCCAGCGCCGGCACTACGGGTCCCAACCGGCCGAGGCGGGCAAGATCCTGGCAGTGGGGATGGCGCCCAAGGCCAGTGGAACCACCGAACCGGAACAGGCAGCCTGGGTGGCTTGCGCGCGCGTGCTGCTAAACCTGCATGAAACAATCACACGGGAATGATCGGATCGGTCCGGACAGGAATCCGCAAGGCCGGAGGGGAGGGGAGACGATGTTGCCGAATCAGGTTGGACGCAGGAGTTTTCTGCGGCGAGGCGGACTGAGCCTGGGATCGATGGCACTGGGCAACCTGCTGGCACGCGATGGTTTCAGCCTGCGCGCAGCAGGGGCGGGCGGGACGCCCGGTGCGCTGGGAGCCTTGCACCATACGCCCCGGGTGAAGCGGGTGATCTGGCTGTACATGGCCGGGGGCATGAGCCACCTGGACACCTTTGACCACAAACCGATGCTGGTGAAGCTGGACGGCCAGCCGATGCCGGAATCGGTCACCAAGGGCAAGCAGATCGCGCAGTTGCAGGGGGCATCGCTGAAGGTGTTCGCGCCGCAGCATCCCTTCAAGGAATACGGCCAATCAGGACAGAAAATATCAACTGTGTTCCCGCTTCTGGGTGAGAAATGCGCCGACCAGATCTGCCTGATCCGGTCGCTGTCCACCGATGCGATCAACCATGATCCGGCACACACCTTCATGAATACCGGCACCATGATCGCCGGCCGGCCGGCGATGGGTAGCTGGGTCCTGTATGGCCTGGGTGCGGAAACCCAGGACCTGCCCGGTTTCATCGTGCTGGTATCCACCGGCCGGTTTGGCCAGAAACAGCCCATCGCGGCGCGGCAGTGGCATTCGGGGTGTCTGCCCGGGCGGGTGCAGGGTGTGGAATTGCGGGGAACCGGCGACCCCGTGCTTTATGTGCGCAATCCCCCGGGGGTGGACTCCGCCGGGCAACGCGGGGTGGTGGACGCGGCGCAGGCATTGAACCGTCTGCACCAAAACCGGGTGGATGACCCGGAAATTGCCACGCGGATCAGCCAATACGAAATGGCCTTTCGCATGCAGGCCAGCGTGCCGGGCCTGATGGACCTTCGGGACGAGACCAAAGAAACCTTGGATTTGTACGGAACCAAGGGTGGGGATGGAACCTTCGGGGCCAATTGCCTGCTGGCGCGGCGCTTGGCCGAGCGGGGGGTGCGATTTATCCAGCTGTACCACAGGGACTGGGATCACCATGGGGCGATCAAGGAACATATTGCCGGTACTGCCGCCGAGGTGGACCGCGGAGCCGCCGCGCTGCTGACCGATTTGAAGCGACGGGGCATGCTGGAGGATACCCTGGTGATTTTCGGCTCGGAATTCGGACGCACCCCCATGGCCCAGGGGAACGGCCGCGACCACCATTTGGCTGGTTTCACCATGTGGATGGCCGGTGGCGGGGTGAAACCCGGTTTTTCGTACGGCCAAACCGATGAATTCGGCTATTCGGCAGCGGTGGACAAGGTGAGCGTGCATGACATCCATGCCACCGCCCTGCACCTGCTAGGGATCGACCACGAGCGATTCACGGTCAAAACCCAAGGATTGGACCTGAAATTGACAGGGGTGGAACCGGCGCGCGTGGTCAAAGAGGTGCTGACCTGAGTGGAAATCGGGTGTATGCTTGGGTTTTGGTTTTTGAATCTGGAGTTGGACCCATGTTGGCTCGCAAACTTCGCACCGCCCGGAAGCGCCGTCGGAAGGCCCTGAATCACCCCACCCCCAAGGCCTTGAAGCGCAAGGGTTTCCTGGATCGCAAGCGCCGCAAGGATCGTAAGCGGACCAAGTAGTCTGATTTTGATTTGAAGCATCTTCACCCTGGCCATTGGCTGGGGTGTTTGTGTTTATGAAGGCAAAGGCCTGAAGGTTGCTTTTTGGTTGGGATGGTATTCGGGAAAGAAAACTTGAACCCTGAAAGGTTAGGATTTTGTCTGGCTTATTTTTTCCCAAAACGTGGGGTGCCAGTGAGGCTGCTCAACCGATTTAGGCCCGGTTTCACGTTGATTGAATTGCTGGTGGCCATTGCGATCATCGCGGTTCTGGTGGGTTTGTTGGTCCCCGCGGTGCAGAAGGTGCGCGAAACCGCATCACGGGCCCAATGCTTCAACAATCTGAAACAGATTGGTTTGGCTCTGCACAATCAACACAACGCCGCCGGGCAGTTTCCAGCCGGGTATTTGTCTGGCTTTGACGCCAATGGGAATGACACCGGGCCAGGTTGGGGATGGGCCGCCCTGATTTTGCCCCACATGGAACAGGACAACCTATTCAGGCTGCTGGACCTGAAACAGCCGATTGAATTGCCAGTCCATCAGGCTGCCCGGGAGACTGTGATCAAAAGCTACCTTTGTCCCTCGGATGGAGCACTGTCGCAGTCATTTCCGGTAGGCCCGCGTTCGGCTATGGGAGCACTGACCAAAACCACCTGCCAGGTCGCCCCCACCAACTATGTGGGGAATTTCGGAATTGGTGAGCCGGGCGTAGATGGGGAGGGGGTCTTTTATCGCGGCTCAGCCGTTCGACTTGCGGATATCACCGACGGGACCCATTGCACCTTGCTAGTCGGTGAAAGGTCATTTCGCCATGCGGAGTCGACCTGGGTGGGGGCGGTGAATGGGGCAAACCACTGTCCGAGTCTGAATTCTCCCCTTCCACTGCAGATTCTTCCCTCCTCGAATTTTGTGCTGGGCCATACTGGTGAGACCTTTCGGGGGCCCGCCTATCCCGAGGAAATCAATCACTTCACCTCGCGGCATGCGGGAGCCGGCAATTACCTGTTTGCAGACGGGCATGTTGCTGGATTGGGCGGGGGGACCAGCTATGCCGTCTACAAGGCCCTTTCCACACGTTCGGGCGGGGAAACCATTTCATCGGGAGATTATTGATGCGTTGGAACCTGCTTTTGCCTGCATTGTTTGGGGTGCTGCTTTCCATGGGTTGCGGCGAGGCGGCCCTCAAAAAAACGACGCTGGAACTGAAGGACGTTCCGTCGAATGTCATGTCGGTGGCTCGGGAAAAATTGCCAGGGGTGACCTTTGAGACCGCTTGGCAATTGTCCAACGGTGTGTATGAGGTGCGCGGCAAGGCGAAGAATGGCAAGGTGCGGGAAATAGACATCAAGGCGGATGGGACCGTGGTTGAAATTGAATAACCGTGGTTTTTGGCCATTTTGTTTGCTGGCCTAAAAGTCCACTTGGGCCCGGATGGCGAAGACATTCGCATTGCTGGGATCGTAAATTCCGCCTTTGCCGTTCCCCTTGTTGTCCAGGAACGAGTGGATGAAGTTGAACTTCATGATGGTGTAGGGGTTGGCATACCAGTTGATGCCGAATGTGCCATCGGTGAGGTCGCCGCCGTTCACTCCGGCGTCTGACAGTGTGATATGAGACAGGCGCAGCGCTAGTTCCCACGCCCCGCCCAGTGGCTTTCCCGATCCCATATTGGTGTGGGGGATCACGCGATCGAAATAGCCAAGGTTGCGGTTGTAAGGGCGGTGTTCGCCGGTCAGGAAGAACGAGGCCTGGGCGTAGTAGGCGTAAAAGAAGGCGGCCGGGTTGTTGACCCGATTCACCTGGCTGGTGGTGAATTCACCCTGCAGGGACAAGGGGCCAAAAACATACGATAGCTCGGTGTTGGAGAGTATCGCCGCATAGGAGGGGATCTTGCCGGTGTTCACAAAGGAAGGGGTGGAGTTGGCGAACTCAGGCGTGCCAACAGTTCCGACGAACAGCCCCCATTCGGGTGCGTTGCCGCCAAAGAGCCCGTATTGGATATTGCCCTTGTTCGCACCGGAGTAACCGAAGGATCCGCCGATGTGCAGGAAGTGGTCTTCAAAGTCGTTGATGAAGGGCAGGAAGGTGAAGCGCCCCATGCCGGCGTAGCCGCCGGAGTCGCTGAGATCATTGGCGAACTGGTCGTTGCCGGAGCGGTAGCTGGTGACAAACCAGGTGGCCCGTTTGTCCTCGGAGACATTGAAGAAACCTATGCCCACCCGGCGGAACGGCTGGAGCAGGAAGTTTGGCGCCCGCTCCATGAAGGTGAGGAACCGGAAGCTGGTGAGTTCTTCCAGACCCATCGGCTGCTTGAAAATGCCGGCACGCACCGTTCCAAGGAGGGGGATTTTGGTGAAGTCGAGATAGTTGTCGGTGAAAGTGGGGCGACCCGGAAAACCAAAATCCATCTGCATTCGAAAATCGACGTTTTCAGCCACTGAGCCAAACGCAGTGATGCGAGCCCGACGGATACCGGCTGCATCCTGCACATCCCCAACGGTCATCTGGCTGGCGGTACTTTGATTGAACCAGCCGGCATCCACTTGGAAAACGCCACCAAAGGTGACCTTGGGGCCTCCAGGTTTCACCCCCGCCACGGTGGGGAGCAAGCGGGCCATTCCGTATTCGACGGCATCCTCGGTTCCACCGGGGCCGGCATCCAGGGCGGGGCCCTGCCACACCAATCCAGGGACCGCCGCGGCAACCGGCGCATCCTCCGGGGATAGGGCTGGAAAGCCATCTTCTCCAGTGCCTTTGGTTGGTTCGGGCTTACCAGAGGTGGGTGGCTTGGGAATGCCGGCAGGTTTTTCCGGAAAGGCCTGGGCCAGACTTGGCAGGGAGCCTGTCAGGAGAACCAGAACCAAACAAAAGAAGGTTTGTTTTTTGATCACCATGGCTACGCCTCCGGAGACTCGTGGCGGCCGTATATGAGAACCGGAATAGGCGGGTCAAACTCCTTGCCGAAATCTAATGAAAGTCACCAAATTTGAGAGCCTTTTGCAAAAAGTCAGGTTTAGAAGTCGACTTGGGCTCGCATGGCGAAGACGTTGGCGTTGCTGGGGCCGATCGGCTCCTTCTGCAGGAAGGAATGGATCGCGTTGAAGTACACGCGTGTGTAGGGGTTGGCGTACCAGTTCAGGCCCAGTGTGCCATCCGTAATATTGCCACCGTTGATGTTTTCTGAATTGAGATCCAGATTGGAGATACGGGCGGCGATTTCCCAGGCACCACCCAGGATTCGGCCTTTGCCGTACTCAGTGTGCGGGATGACCCGGTCAAACACGGCGAGGTTACGGTTGTAGGGACGGTTTTCCCCGGTGATAAACCAACTTGCCTGGGCGTAGTAGCCGTGGAAAAAGGCGTAGGGCTTGTTGGGCCGGTTCACCTGATTGGCGGTGTATTCGCCCTGGAGGGACAAAGACCCGTAGTTGAACGCGTATTCAAAATTGGACAGGATCACATTTTCTGCGCTGAAACTTTTGGTATCCACAAATGAGGGTGTGGAGTTGGCGAACTCGGGTGTGCCGATGGTGCCCACGAACAAACCCCATTCGGGCGCGTTACCACCCAGGGAACCATAACGCAGCTTGCCATTGGTGGCCCCCGAAAAACCGAAGCTTCCGCCGAAGTGCATGTACTTGTCAAAATCCTCATCCCAGGCCAGCCAGGTCATGCGCCCCATGCCGGCGAAGGCGCCATTGTCGTTGAGGTCGTCGGCGTATTGATCCGTTCCGGAGCGGTAGGCGCTGAAGAACCAGGTGGCGCGACCATCCTGTGCCCGATTGAAGGTGCCGATACCCATGCGTCGGTTGGGCATCAGCAGGTTGCTGGGACCGCGCTCCATGAAGGTGAGGAACCGGTTGCTGGTGAGGTATTCAAGGCCCTCGGGTTGCTTGAATTGGCCGACACGGATCACGCCCAGCAATGGAATTTTGGTGAAGTCCAGGAAGGCGTCGGCGTAGGAGGGCCTGCCGGGGAATCCGAAATCCATTTGCAGCTTGAAATCGACATTCTCGGCAACTGATCCGAAACCTTGCAGGCGGGCGCGGCGAACGCCTGCCGCATCCTGCACATCCCCCACTGTCAATCGGCTGGAGGTGCTTTGATTGAACCAGCCGGCGTCGACCTGCAATTGGCCACCGAAGGTAACCTTGGGACCGCCAGCTTTGGCTGCCGCAATGGTGGGTAGCAAACGCGCCATGCCGTATTCCACGGCGTCTTCCGCACCACCGGGACCAGCGTCCAATGCAGGTCCCTGCCAGACGATGGCCGAAAGTCCCCGAGTTTCGGAAACCATGGGAGCATCGTCGGGAGAAACTCCCGGCGTTTCCCTTTTGGGGAACAGGGGAATGACTTCAGCATCCGGCTTGCCGGCAGAGGAAGATTCGACTGAGACCGGGTTTTCCGGCTTGGTTTCAGCCCCTTGTCCCATTGCTGCCTGAATGGAGCAAATGGAAATACCAAGGTAGAGCAACACCTGGAAGGGTCGCATGGAAGTCCCCCGAATCGATCAGCCCACTCCTTCCCCCGAAGAAGCGGACCGACTAGGGGGCAGTAACAAGTAGATTGAATTCGAGTCAAGGAAATAAATGGGTTGATAAGGAAATAAATGGTTTGGCCAGGGTTTTGGGATGGATGCCAGGTTGAATCGATCACCTTCCGTGGAGAAATGAGGCGTGGAACCTAAGTTCCACGCTTGGACCTGAGAAACTGCAGCAGCAGTTCTTCCAGGGAACTGTAGGGGTATTGGTCCTTGGAAGGCGACGGGGGTGTGAAGTTTACCAAACGGACCAACGGAAGCCCGGACGGGTCGAGCTCCACCAAGTTTAGGCACCCGGTGTCTTGCTCGAGGCGGCACAACGAATCAAGTGGCGCATCCAGCAGGTGGAGCAAAGCCAAGCGGATGCTGACGCTATGTGCCACCACGAGGCATTGTTGCCAGGAAAGATCCGCCAACAGGTCAGAGAGCGCCGAGACCACGCGAGATTGAGCGTGGCCAAACGACTCGCCCCCCAGAAAGCGGGATTCGCGGGTCAATCCGGGGCCGAGTGTTTGGAGGATCGCCTGGAGGGCGTGCGGGTCGGGCGGACCTGGGGGAACAGTTAGGGAACCGGGTTCAATCTCCCGCCATCGGTTATCGGCTATGGGTGCCAGGCTGGGAAGTGCCAGGAAGGCCGTCTGGAGGGCGCGGGGCACCCCGCTGACCACCAGCCGGTCGATGGGAACCGCTGCGAGAAACTCCCCAGCCACCTTTGCCTGATCGCGGCCCCGCGCGGAGAGGGCGGGCGACGAGAAATCAGCCCCCGGCGACTGGAAATAGTCCACCGCGCCATGGCGCATCAGCCACAACCTGCGGCGTTTGGGGGGAGTCCACATGGCGTCAGCCGCAGGCCAGTCCCGTCACTTGGGGTGAACCATGATTTCCACCTTGCGGAAATCGATGGGGTGGCTTTCGGACTGGAGGCTGATGGTGCCGCCATCAATCAGGAGCTTTTCAGGATCCTTGATCAGGGGTTTGGCGGTTTTGTCGCCGGGATCGTACTGGGGCTTCTGGTAGGAGATGACAGTCTTGCCGTTGATCTTGTGCTCGATGACCTCGGAGCCCTTGACCACGATCTCCGCAGTCACCCAAGTGTCGCCGTGGATGGTGTCGGAGGTGGAGTTGATGCAGTGGGTTTTGACCAGCTTGTCCTTCATGACCACGTGGGTGCCGGGGGTGCAGAGGTTTCCGGTGGTGCGGGGGCTTTTGCCGTCGCCGCCGAGGAACTGAACCTCGATGCTGACGGGGAATTCCTGGTCTTTGGTCATGGTGGCGGGATCCTGGCCGTGGATCATGACGCCGCTGTTGCGGAGCGCCCAACCCGGTCCGCCCTTCACCTGGTCACCGACGAAACGGTACTCCACCCGCAGGGTGTAATTGCCGAAGGGTTGTTTGTAGAAAAGGTGGCCGAAGCGTGTGTCGAACTGGTCGTAGCCGTCGTAACGGACTTTGAGCAGCCCATCCTCGACGCGGAAGGTGTTCTTGTAATTGTCGCCGAGGGCGAAGGTGCGAATCTTGGGGGTCCAACCGGTGAGGTCCTTGCCGTTGAAAAGCGGGAACCATTCACCCGGCTTGGGGCCTGCATCCTGGGCGGTGATGGTTGCGGCGCACAAAACCAAGGTGAGCAGCGCCTGATTGAAACGATTGGAAATCATGGGGAACGGCTCCTGTGGCGGGTGTCGCGGAAGAGGCGGTGCGAACTGTCAGTCGAGTTCGATGGTTTGTCCCAATTCAGGCAGGTTGATTTTGCCAAGGTTGCGGGTCTCGAAGGCATTGGCGAGCTTTTCGGCCCGCTCGAGATCGCCGTGGACCAGCATCACCCGTGAGGTCTTGCCCTCCAGGGGTTCCACGGCGCGGAGGAAATCGTTGTGGTCCGCGTGGCCGGAGAACCCGCGGACCTGCTCGACGGACAGCCACTTGTTCCAGCGCTTGCCGCCGAAATGGATGCTGTCGTTTTCCTGGAGGGCCTTTTCGCCCAGGGTGCCGGGTGCCTGGAAACTGACAAGCAGAAGGGTGCAGCGCGGGTCATCCACATGGTGCTTGAGGTGCTGCAGGATTCGCCCACCCTCCAGCATGCCGCCTGAGGCGATGATGATCCGGGATCCGGGGCTGAGCGAGGCGTCCATCGCGTCGTCCCGGTTTTCCAGCCAATCGATGTCGTTGAAAATGCGCAGGGGAACCGAGAAGCCCTCGGGGTGCCTGTCGTATACCTTGGCGAATTTGTGGCCGAGGGGACTGTCCACATGGATATCGAGTCCCGGGACGATGCCCTCGCTCATCCAGGTCTGCAGGAAGTGCACCACCATCTGGGTGCGGCCCAGACTGAACGCCGGGATGAGGATCTTGCCTCCTTCCCGGACGGCGCGCCGGATGGCCAAGGCGGTTTTTTGGGCCATGGTCTCCACGCTGTCGTGGAGTTCACCGCCGTAGGTGCTCTCGCAAATCAGGTAATCACTGGGCGGCAGGGCCGAAGGGGGCGGGTGGAAATCCACCCCGCTTCTGCCCAGGTCGCCGGTGTAGGTGAGGGACCGGTCGCGACCGTTGCTGCGCCAGGAGATGGTGGCCATGGAGGAACCAAGGATGTGACCCGCGTCACGCAGGCACAGTTCCATGTCATCGGTGAGTTCGATCTTCTCGCCGTAATCCAGTGACTCGCACAAGTCGATGGTCAGTTCAGCATCGGCTGTGTCGAACCGAGGTTCAACATGGCGACCGCCACGATGGCGGGCCATGGACGCCTCGCGTTCCTGCACCCGGGCTGAATCGCGGAGGAGGACCTCCAGCAGTTCCACATTGGTGGAATGGGTGTAGATGGGGCCGTCGAAGCCGTCGCGGACCAAAGTGGCCAGGCGCCCGCAGTGATCGTGGTGGGAGTGGGTGAGGACCACGGCGTCGAGGGAAGTCGGATCGAAAGGAAATGGCTCTGGAGGCTTGGCATCCTCCATCCGGCCCGTGGCGATGCTGCCGCAATCCAGCAGAATGCGCCGGCCACCCACCTCGAGGAGGTGCATGCTGCCGGTCACCATGCGAGCGGCGCCGAAAAAAGTAACCCGTGGATTGTGGCTGGACTTACCGCCCTGATTGGAGTCTGTCATCCCGTCATTGTAGGGGAAGGCGACGGTAAATACTAATGACGGGCGGGCTGGGAAAGGAACCGTGCCCGATTCACAGGTTGTTTGTTTGCAAGAAGTTGTGTTGGGTGGGCGGGGTGTGATACCGGCCCGGTAAGATGGCGGAATGGGCCATCGCCTGCCAACGCCGATCCTGGAAGACAACCACCTGCTTGCCTTTTGCAAGCCGGCGGGATTGGCCTCTGCTCCTCCCGCCGACCCGGGTGAGGTGACGTTGTCGGAATTGGCTCAGGGTTATTTGAAAGAAGTCTATCAGAAGCCGGGTAATGTCTATCTAGGGGTGGTGCACCGGTTGGACCGGCCTACGAGTGGGTTGGTGTTGTTTGCCCGCACCAGCAAGGCTGCTGCCCGGCTTTCCGAACAGTTTCAGAACAAAACCACGCGGAAGGCTTACCTCGCCTGCTTTATGGAAACCGGCGGTCGCTTACCCGAATCCGGCGAGATGGTGGATTGGATGCGGGCTGAGGGTGCAGCAGAGGGACAGGGGGTTCGCCACGCCGAGCGGACCGCACCCGGGGCCCGGGGAGCAAAGGAGGCGATTCTTTCCTACCGCGTTTTGGCGCGAGGGGACGGTGTGGGCCTGGCCCTGGTGCAACCCGCCACGGGCCGGACGCACCAGATTCGGGCCCAGTTCGCTTGGCGGGGCAGCCCTCTGGTGGGGGATGAGCGATACGGGGCAACCAAAAACAGGGGAGGCGGACCCGGGATCGGATTGCATGCCTGGGGCCTGGGCTTCCGTCATCCCACTCGGGATGAGCGTGTGGACTTAGTGGCAAAACCGGATCCGGAATGGCCGGACAGACTGGGCTGCGGTTCTTGGTTGGCCCGGGTATTGAACCAATTGAGCGACCCCTGGCGGGAAACATGACCCCGATCACCGTGGAAAACGCGTTGGGCCAACTGAACACGCTGATCCAGGTGGATTCGGCAGGAAGGGGATTGGCTCATGGCCAGCCCAGTCTTTTTTCAATCCGCTCGCAGGATTTTGCGGATGCGGCACGGGACCTGGCTGAGACGCCCAAGCCAAGGTTACTGATCGTTACCGGATTTCCCATCGCCTTGGCGGATCCGCCCGGCACCAGCGAAACGGACGGGCCGCCCGGGGCTTTGTTTCTGGCGGAAACGGCTGTTCGGCTTGGATTTCAAGCGGTTTTGGCGGCGGATGGGACCGCGCTTTCCGCATTGAGGGTGGGGTTGGCCAGTCGCGGTTTACAGCGTGATATCCAGGTGATCGATGTCAGTTCACTGC
>CAWUOE010000066.1:0-12292 GCA_963923355.1 uncultured Gemmataceae bacterium
GATCAATTTCAAGGCCAGTGATCGCAACCTTGCCCAGCAACCCATCCAGTTGGAGTGGGCCGAAAGACGGGACGGACCGTGGAATCCTGTCACCGAGGGGGAAATCGCCAATACGGGAAAATATTTATGGCTGGTTCCTCCCCAAGTGCCCCCCAGCGTGTTCATGCGGTTGACCGTGAAGGACAAGGCGGGAAATGTGGCCATCGCACAGACCCCGGAACCTGTGCTGGTCGACCTCCATGTGCCCGAGTTCAATGTCCTTGGAATTCAGCCGCGGTAGCGGTGCCTTGGTGACTGGTGTAAGTCATGGTGACCGTTCGAGCGGTTGTCGAATTGATGGAAAAATGGTGGCCACCCCGTTTGGCGGCACCTTGGGATAATGTTGGCCTGTTGCTTGGAGACAAAGCCGAACCTGTCCAATCGGTGATCACATGCCTCACCGTGACTCGTTCGGTGGTGGATGAAGCGGTTGAGTCAGGGGCCGGGATGGTCATCAGTCATCATCCGGTCCTGTTCAGCGCGGTCAAAAAGCTCACGACCGATAGCGTTCAGGGAAGGAACCTGCTGCGGTTGCTTGCCAAGAAGATCGCGGTTTACAGTCCCCATACGGCTCACGATAGCGCCCCCGGGGGGGTGAATGATCAAATTGCCACCTTGTTGGGATTAGAAAAAGTTGTTCCTTTGAAGCCGCGTGTTGAAAACGTGAAATGCAAGCTGGTTGTTTTTATACCTGCAAGCGGCTTGGAAAAACTAAGCCAGGCACTGTTCCAAACCGGGGCTGGGGTCATCGGAAAGTACACAGAATGTAGTTTCTGGCATCCAGGAAGCGGGACATTCCATCCAGGCGAAGGGGCCCAACCCGCTTTGGGCCAAGTGGGCAAGCGGGAGAATGTTCCCGAGGTGCGTGTGGAATTTCTGTGCGACCACGGAAACCTTGAACGAACCGTGGAGGCCTTGAGAGCCAATCATCCCTACGAGGAACCAGCGTTTGATGTATACCCGCTTTTGCCCTTAAAGACTGACCAGGGGGAAGGGCGGATGGGCCAATTACCTGCAGGGTTGGCCGCCTGGGAATTACTGTTGAAATGCAAAGGCCTGTTTGGCGGTTATCCTGTCCAGTTGATAGGGCCAAGGGATAAGACTGTAAAGCATGTGGCGATTGGTTGCGGTGCGGCAGGTGGTTGGGCCCCCGAAGCGTTTGGAGCCGGGGCGGATGTGTTCGTGACCGGCGAAATGAGGTACCACGAGGAATTGGAGGCATATCAGGGCGGTGGTTGTGTGATTTTACTGAGCCATCACGGTTCTGAACGCTTTGCCATGGTGCGCATGGCTCAAAGGTTGCAGGAGGCGATACCTGCCTTAAAAGTCTGGGCCGCTCAAAATGATGATGTGGAAAGGCATTTTCTACCGGACCGTTGAAAGGATTCGGCTCTGGGGTGTGCCAAAGGAAAGGTTGGCAATCCCTTTGGAAAAATTTACAAGTAAGTGCTTATTCCTGAGCCCGATGCGAAAAAAATGGGGGAGTTGAGCTGTCTGGGTGGCATTTTTTGCTGGTAGCGGCGACTTTTTGATACGGCATCCCATTTGCCCTTACCACTAGAAGTCTGACTCGGGCAAAACCGTGTCAGGCCTTTTGGGGAGAGCAGATCATGTTGGCGAAAGCTTGCTGGTTGACCTTGGTGGGCATGGGCTTGGTGAGCGGTGTGGCCGCCGGTCGCGGGATTTTCCGGCCCGAGGAAAATTTGGCCAAAAAATGTAACGGAAAGGTATCGATCGAAGACCGCTCTGAACTTAGCTCGGTAGCCGCCCAGAGATACATCAACAACCAGGCCCGTCATTGGCGAGCTCTGGTTGTGCAAAAATAAGTTGAAAAGGCCCCAAAACTTCAACGGGCCGGGATTGCTTTCGATGGCAGAACCTGAACACCTTCTTGAAGTTTTGGGCCAGGGTTGGCACCTTCCAGTGTGCCGGTCATCTCAACCAGGATTTTCCCTGAACCCGGTTGTTTTCCAGTGGCAGTGATGGAGTAAACCGCCTCGCGCCCCGGTTCCAACCGGGTTAGCGGGGCAAAGGTAATAGTGGAGCCGTTTTTGCTGGCCTGCGTGGGCCCCCTTCCGTCCACTTGACCGAAGCTTTCTGGCATCGTCACCACCAAACCGGGGTTATTGACAAGAGTGGAACCCCGATTGATCAGCCGAATGGTGTACGTTCCTGGTTCCCCCAATTCGATTGGATCGATACTTTTGTCCAATTCAAGGACTACAGGATCCTTGCCGCTGAAGGTTGTTCCCTTTTCGGCTTGAAGGCCCAATCCTAACTTATCAGCGGTCATTTCGACCCTTTGGATCAGTTTTATCGGGCTATTGGCTCGCACAACAAAATTGACGGACCTCCTTTGACCCGGCTGAAGGATGCCGAGGTCCCATCGGACCTCACCCTGAAACTCCCGACCGCCTGAGCTTGCGGCCAGGAAAGTGACACCCTGGGCCATCTTGGTGGAGAGACGAACATTTTGGGCTGTGGTGTTGCTCTCATTGGTGACCGTGATGTGATAGGTGGCTGGTCTGTTGACCGCCCGAAAATCCGGACCCGCCAGAATCAGGTCCAACTTTGGCTCAGAAACAACAGTTTTCCAGCTTGCCTCACGCTTGGAACCGCCTGCAATCGAAACGGATGCCTTGGTGTCATAGGTGCCAGGCTTTTTCGCTGAGACTTGATATTCAATCCGACGAACCTGCTGGGGTTCCAATCTGTCCAGCGTCCAACTCAATGGGTTTTCACCTTTGGTAGATGGCTGTGAGGTGAGGAAATCCAGCCCATCAGGCAAAATGTCCGTCACCTTTAGGTTGGCTAGTGGGGTTTGTCCCGTGTTTTGGATATCGATGGTGTACGTCCAGGTGTCCTGAACCTGGGCTTGGGAAGGGCCTTTTTTGATGATTTGCATGGCGGAGGCGACACGGGTTTTGGTCGTCTCGCCATGTTCAAAAGAAACCCGGGCGGTGTTATCAACATCACCTGTACCATCTGCCTCAACCGTGAGACTGATCGTTTTTTTTGCGGAGGGTTGTAACGTTCCCAGATTCCAAACCAGTTCCTGCCCTTCGTTTTCCGGTTGTGGGACGGCGCGCAAAAATTTGGAACTGGTGGGCGCACTGCTTCGAACGCGAACCCGGTGTGCAGGTACCAAGGAGGGGTTTTCAACAGTGATGGTGTAGGTCAACTCCGCCCCAGGCGCCACGCGGGCGGGGACTCGAACCCGCAAATGAACTTGAGGAGCAGGTGGGTCCACCGGATTGTAGGTTCCCTCGGGCATAGCCGGTTGGACAGGGGGAGCCAGGCCGGGTGCAGGAGCCGGTGCAGCAGGGGCCGAGGGGATATTCTGAGGGGTTGCGGGGGACAAAGGTGGTTCGAGACCTTGGGCACAAAGGCAGGAGGCAAACAACATGCAAAGACAAGGCAGGGCGGCTTGCGAAAATCTTTTCATGGACCATTCCTTCGGACCTTGATTTCAATCAAGACTAACAGGGCCCAAAGGCTTTGTGAATCAGGACTTGAATTGCAAAAGCTGACGCATCCCGGCTGGAAGCTAATCAGGCGCATGCTTGACTAAGCTATCAATATTTGCCTAACATCGGCGAACTTATCAACTTGTTTTGGGAAGGACTCCTGTGAGGTTGCAACAAATGAGACCCAAATTTCAGTGGCTTTGGCATATCAACCCCTTAAAACGCATTCCTCTGTTTTTTTTACTGTTTGCCCCTTGGGGGTTGGCATTCGCAGGCGAGGAACCAAAAAAGGACGGGGAAAAGAAACCGAATGTCAAAGTTGCCCACCTACGGATTTCCGGTTCCATCACCGATGGCAATGTCGGGGTTGAATCTCCCAAGGCCGACAACAACTTGTTGATCATCCGTGAAAGGATCCTGAGGGCCGCTGAAGATGGGGCGGTCAAGTCAATGTTGCTGGAACTGGATGGCGTCGAATGTGGATTTGCCGAGGTGGACGAAATCCAGGAAGCGATGGACGCCTTTCGGAAAAAGGGCAAGAAAATCTTGGCCTACACAACCAGCGGCGAATCCAAGGACATTTTGCTTGGCGTATGCGCGGATGAATTGTGGATGGCTGAATCCGCTTGGATGATGCTGTTGGGAGTGAGAAGCGAAGTTTACTTTTACAAGGATATTCTGGACCTGCTGGGGGTGAGGGCGGATTTCCTGAAAGTTGGCGACTTCAAGTCCGCAGTTGAACCCTACACGCGGACAAGCCTGAGTGAACCAGCAAAGCGACAAATGACGGAAATGCTGGATGATTTTTATGGGAAGTCCATCGTGGATCGCGTGGTCAAGGCTCGGGGCGCCAAGGGGCTTTCCCGGGAAGCTGTGAAGTTGACAATCGACCGGGCACCCCTGGCTGCCAAGGCCGCGATGAACGCTGGTTTGGTGGACAGGGTCGGTTACCTGCCGGCTGCCAAGGAGCGGGCGCAGGCATGGGCCGGTGGAGCCGCCGAGGTGTTGGCGGATTATGGCAAGGTGAAGGCTGAAGAGATTGATTTTTCCAACCCTTTTTCCCTGTTGAAGGCTTTAAGTCCACCGAAGGCTAAAGCCGGCAAACAGCCAAGAATCGCCGTCATATTCGCAGTGGGCGAGATAGATACTGGTAAAAGTGGGGCGGGTCTGTCCGGCTCGAAAGTGGGCAGTGACACCCTCATCGAGGCGATTCGCCAGGCTGAAGAAGACACCACTGTCAAGGGAATCGTACTGAGGGTGGACAGCCCGGGTGGTTCTGCCTTGGCAAGCGACCTCATTTGGGCCGAATTGAAGCGGTGCAAAAAGCCAGTTGTTGCAAGCATGGGGGGTGTTGCTGCAAGCGGTGGGTACTACATCGCCATGGCATCCAAAAGGATATTTGCCGATCCATCCACCATCACTGGTTCTATTGGAGTTTTTGGGGGCAAGTTGGCCTACGGCCCGGTGCTCAAACGGGTTGGCCTGCATACGGAAGTGATCAGCCGGGGTGCCAATGCCGGTGTGTTGTCAGGCAGTGACCCGTTCTCGGAATCTGAACGGAAAGCCATGACTGCCCTGATCGAAAACACGTACAGCCAATTCCTTGAAAAGGCGTTGGCAGGTCGTCAGGAAGCCGGGAAAAAGGAATTTACCCTTGAAAAACTCAAGAGTCTGGCAGGGGGCCGTGTCTGGACAGGCAGGCAGGCACTTGAAAATGGCTTGGTCGATGAATTGGGTTCTTTGGACAGCGCGATTGCTTGGGTGAAAAGCCAGACCGATTTGCCCAAAGATGGGAAGCCTGATTTGTTGAAATTGCCCAAGCCTCGCAACGTGATTGAAGATTTGTTTGACTTTGATTTGGGAGTCAGGCAGGAATTGGTTTCCAAAGCCGGGTGGCAAAACCTGTTCAATCTGCTCCCCACTGAATTGCGAAAAGTTGCCATGCCAGCAGTGCAGTTGATTCAAACCCGGGGAGGTCCGGTGTTTCTGCTGCCTTCTGAAATCATAAACATCAAATAGCTTTTTCTTACAGGCTGAATTGGGCTGCATTGGTGTCTGAATTGACATTGGAAGATGTGCTGGGGCCGGGGGGCTTGGTGGCTTCCCGGCTTCCTCAATTTGAAGTAAGGCCCCAGCAGATGCTGGCTGCCCAGGCGGTGGCCGCTGGTCTTAGCTTGGCCAAATCAGTCATGTTGGAAGCCGGAACCGGCACCGGAAAAACATTTGCCTACCTGGTTCCGGCACTCCTGTACCTGCGTGATCATCCAGGCCATCGCGTGGTGGTTTCCACCCACACCATTGGCCTTCAGGAACAGGTTTTTGCGAAGGATGTGCCATTTCTTCTGGATTTGCTCGGGTCTCCTGTGAAGGCGGCTTTGCTCAAGGGAAGGTCGAATTACCTGTCCCGGAGGCGTTTACGCAATGCGCTGCATCAAGTTGAGAAATCCACTCTCGGTTTTGATGAGGTCTGGCAGGATTTGCACAAGCTGGATGATTGGCAGCGGGAGAGGTTGGATGGGACTCGTTCCGAATTGGGGTTTCGAGTCTCTCAGGATGCGTGGGAAATGGCCAAAAGTGATGCCAATCAATGTCTTGGAAGGAAATGCCCAAATTACGAGCGGTGCATGTTCCAACGGGTCCGTCGGCAATCTGAATTGGCTGGTTTATTGGTGGTGAACCATGCCCTTTTTTTGTCAGACTTGAACTTGAGAATGCAGGGCGGATCCTGCATTCCGGATTACAACGCGGTCATTTTGGATGAGGGCCACACCTTTGAGGAAGTTGCAAGCGATCAACTGGGGCTGAGAGTCTCCTTTGCGTCAATGCGTTCTTTTTTGGCACGACTGTATCGGGAAACCAAGAATGGTCCCATGGGCCTTCTTGCCGGGGATGCCAATCAATGGTTCCGGGATATTCACCACCGTACCTGGTTGTTTTTGGAACCTTTTGCGGAGACTGTTCGGGAAATTGGCAGGGGCCGATCCGATACAACTGGTCCCAAGTCTGTTCGGATAATCGGTCCTACGCCGGGCATCCGTTTGGAGCTGGCAGATTCGTTCGATTCTTTGGCGACAGCAATGGATAACCTGGGGGCCGGTCGGGAGGAGCCGGACTTGGTCAATGAGTTGGGTGGTTGTGCCAGGCAGGCACGGGCCTTTTCGGATCATTTGAGGATATGGGTGAACCAATCCCTGCCCGATACCGTTTACTGGATGGAGCCGGTCCGTGACCGAGGGCTGCTTTCCTGGGATTTGTTGGCCGCACCGGTCGAGGTTGGAGAGCTATTGGCCAAACACCTTTTTGGGCGCCAATTTCCCGTGGTGGTTACCAGCGCAACCCTTGGAACCGGTGGGCGTGACCCCTTTTTCCATGCCCGAAGGCGAATCGGCTTTCCGAAGCCGCCTGAAGGTATGGAGACCCGTTGCGACAGTCCGTTCGACTTTTCCCGGCAGGTGGACCTCCACCTGCACCAAAGGATGCCTGATCCAAGTCGAGACCCTCAAGGATTCCTGCATGCTTGCGTGGAAAAGCTGAAAGACTATCTGGGCCGGACCCGTGGCCACGCTTTTGTGCTGTGCACAAGCCGGGATTTTCTCGAAAAAATCAGCCTTGGAATCCGAAATTATTGTGACGAAAACTGGATGCCCATGTTTTGTCAGGGGACAGGGGAGAGCAATTCCGCCTTATTGGCCAGATTCAAGGAGACCCAGAACGCTGTGCTATTTGGATTGGATACCTTTTGGCAGGGGGTGGATGTTCCGGGAGAAGCCTTGACCAATGTGGTTATCACCCGACTTCCATTCGCGGTGCCTGACCGTCCATTGATGGAAGCGCGGTTGGAAGCCGTTGAACGGGGTGGCGGTAATCCTTTTGTGGATTACCAGATTCCTCAAGCCATCCTGAAATTGCGCCAAGGGTTCGGTAGGCTAATCCGCCATTCGGATGACAAGGGATTGGTGGTGATAATGGATCCCCGGGTTGTCACGAAGAATTACGGTGAGAAATTCCTTGCCAGCCTCCCCCCTTGTCGAACTTGGATTGATGGTCGCCGTGTGGAATTGTCTGAAATTCTGGGTGGCTTGAATCGTTGAATATGTTCCGTTGTTGCAGTCGTTCAAACATTGCTTTTCTTCGGTCAATTACGGATAAAATCATTCCGGTACGCTGCGCCAGCAACCCGTGGCAGGAGGAAATGACCAGTTCCACAGGTTCTCCTAGTGGAACATTGCCAAGCCACCATCGCTTGGGATGGCGAAGTTCACACGGTGTGTCGGGAGAAAGGAACTCCCAGAATAATCCAGCCCGCGCCAGACCTTTCACCTGTTTACAGTCTCGCTGGAACCGGGCCCAAATCATTCCTTGAGTTGTCAGGATTTCAATCCAAGCGACCCCTTTGGTTTGGTTTTTCGGGAGTGGTTGGTCAGTGATTACGAAATCAAGTGAAGGCATCACTTTGCGAATCCACGAGTTTTTTCCAAACGGAAAAGGGATTCCCAGTGCTTGGAGATCGCTGGTTAAGGCAACTATCCCACGGTAGGTTTTTTTTTGGATTAATTCGGCTATGGTATGCAGTTCCCTCGAGATTTCGCCAGCATTCAGAGCCAGCGCACTGAGGTAATCAATGTCAGGCTTGGTAAACCTGGCTTTTTTCTTGGCAACCCTCGGATCAGGATTGCGATGGAATGAGGCGCTCCAGGGCAAGTCAAAAACAAGGACAGGGCGAGTGAGTTTGGCCCGTGAGAGTATGGTCGGTTTCCTCGAAAAACGGATAGACTCCCTGATGAGGGTTGCTAATTCCCGGCTCGCAAATGAGTCGATTAGCAGGTTGTCGGGGTAAACCCACGATTGGCCAGAATCAGCAGGAGATTGTGGAGCCTCCATGATCGGGACTTGTCTTTGAAAATCATCAAAGTTTTTCAATCTTTCAGCATCAAAAAACAGCCAGTTTTTGTTTGCCCTTAAAATGGCCAAAAGATTTTGAAACTGCAGGCGCTGGGACCAAACAGCGTCTTGCCAAGGGAAAAAAGGACTAGAAGATTCAGGTCCAAATAGAGACCTGAAATTGGAATAGAAGCTACTCAAGTATGGTTTGAATAGGTTTTCCACAGAAGATGGGCTTTCGCACAATGATGGGCTTGTTTATTTCTTATATCAGGAGTTTGCAATTCAAAAGTAAAAATAAGGGGCCGGATCCTTATGGGAATCCGGCCCCGAATCGATTTTTCCGATTATGACTGTTGGTGGAGCGTCAAACCAGAGTGGAAAGGGGCTTTCCATCGGCAATCGCCAGTGGCCTGCCAATGTTGTCCCGGACTTGGGTGGTCGGATCGACCCCAAGGCCTTTGAAAACAGTGGCAAAAAGGTCGCCAATGGAACAAGGTTTATCCTTCACATCCATGCCATCATCACTGGTTGAGCCATGGATTTGGCCGCCTTTGATGGCTCCCCCGCCCACCACCACAGACCAGCACCTGGCCCAGTGATCTCGCCCACCATTCTGGTTGATTCGAGGTGTCCTGCCAAATTCACCCATCCACAAGACGACGGTGTTTTTTATCAATCCGCGGTCTTCCAGTTCCTTCATGAAATTGCCCATGCCTTTGTCCAAGCGGGGGCCATTCCCGGTTCGGATGGTATTGAAAATGCCTGCATGGTTGTCCCAGCCTCCCAGGTCGATTTCCACACAGGTCACACCGGCCTCGAGGAGTTTGCGCGCGAGCAGGCAACCCATTCCAAACCCGTTGTTCCTGCCCCCGTAGGCCTCAACCACGCCGGTTGATTCCTTGGAAATATCAAAAACATTGCGGAGAGGAGAAATAGTAAGGTCAAAAGCCTTTTTATAAATGGAGGCGTGGGCCTGGGCTGAGCTGCCCGCATTTTCCCTGTCTTCTGATTTGCTGAGGTGTGGGAAATTTGCTTGGGCAAATGGATCCTCAACGGTGTAGAAAAGCCGTTGGCGCCGACGAACCCGTTCGTCCATATCTCCAGGATTGCCTGCAAGGGATGCCGGTGGCTTGATATTGGCTGGCGGTTGTCCAGCATTTTGTACAGTGAAGGGTGCGTAAATCATTCCCAGGAAGCCCGGACCAATCCGTTGTGCGGTTCCCCCCACCCCGATGAAACCGGGTAATGGCAATTCCTTGGGAGTGAGTTGAGATGAGACTAGGGATCCCAGGGCAGGGTACTGAACCACGGGATTGGGTACCCTTCCCGTATTCATGAGGGTGGTTCCACGCTCATGACTTCCCTCATTGGTGACAAGGGAACGGACGATGGAGAGATTTTTGAAATTCTGCGCGATGGTTGGCAGGACTTCGCTGATTTCAATGCCCGACACATTGGTTTTGATGGGTTTGAAATCGCCGCCAGTTTGTGCGCCGGGTTTAAGATCCCACAAATCCATGTGGGAAGGGCCGCCTCCCATCCAAAAAATCACCAGGCTTTTGCCCTGTTTCTTGAGATTTTCCTCAGCAGCCTTGAGGCCTTGTATGAACCCGACGCTGTGGCTGGCCATGGCGGAGGCCCCAGCGACATGTTGCATGAAATGCCTGCGGGTCATGTTCATGGCCAGATTCCCCCTTAGTCTTCGAATGTGATCAGTTACCTTGGCTGAGAAGTGAAAAGTCCGTCGTTCTCGATCGTCTTATTCTAAACCAACTCTAAGTCACAAATTGCCAACGAGTTTCAAATGATCACGATCTAATCTTAATGATGCGTCCGTTATGACTAAAGTTCCCACAATCTAGTCAAAATTAAATAAAATATAAGATTATATCTCCAATAATCTCGGGAGGTTAGGATGAACTGGGAGGTAATCCGGCAAAGGGTTCTGCTGGAGGAATCGGTAATCAATCTGAATTGCGGATCCTTCGGCCCCACCTGGAAGTCCGCTCACCACCAAGCAGCGGAATTGAGGAACGTTTTGGCTTCGGCGCCCATGGATTTTTTCCTGAGGATGGTTCCTGAACGATTGGAAGGAGCGCGGAAGGGATTGGCGAAATGGGTCAACCACCCATGGTCGAGGCTTTTTTTCACGGGTAACGTGTCGCTGGCCATTAATTTGGTGGCCAAATCCTTGATGAAAAACGGGTTCCGCGGGGCAGTATTGCTCACAAATCTAGAGTACGGCTGCATGCGTTGGTGCTGGGAATCATTTTGTGCCAGTTCGGGTGCCGAACTGCGCGTGGTGGAGTTGCCAAAGTTTCCCAAGTCTCCAGATGAAATTCTCGATGCCTTTTGTGAAAAATTGACATCCTCGGTAAAAATCCTTTTTTTCAGTCACATCATTTCTGCCACAGGCATGATTCTGCCAGCCCGGGAAATTTGTGCCATGGCCAAGGACCGGGGAATCCTTTCAGTGGTGGATGGAGCCCACGGTCCTGGGCATTTGAATTTGGATTTGGCCTCCATCGGTGCCAACGCCTACTGTGCCAATCTCCACAAATGGCTTGGAGTTCCGGCTGGAAGTGGCATGGTTGCTTTTGACGATGCCCTTATGGAGCGCCTTGATCCGCTGTCCATAAGCTGGGGCTATCAGGGCTACTGCAACCAACCCCCGGATTGGAATGGTGTACCTCTCGATTCCCCGGATCAGTGGGGAGGTACACCCCGGCTGAGGCGTTTGGAGTTTCAGGGCACCCAGGATGTTTGTCCGTGGCTTGCAACCGCGGCCGCGTTGGTGGAGTGGGATGCAATTGGCCCTGAAAAGATTTACAGCAGGCAGCGATTCCTATCCGATTACACGCGCCGGGTAATGAGTGACAAAGGGTATAGGTCCTGGACGCCTGAAATGCCGGAAATGCACGGGGCCATGACCGCTTGGGAATTACCGGACAATTGGCAACTGGAGGCTGTCAGGAACTGGCTCCGGCAGAAATATCAAATGGAAGTGGGTCTCAATCGGTTGCCGAATGGTGAGCTTTTGCTGAGGATCAGCAACCATTTTTTCACCAGGGAAAGCGAGATTGATGTACTGGTCCGGGCACTTGCCAAACCGATGGCAGAATTGGACGCCGCGGTTGGGGAATTCTCATGATGAAAGACCTTCAGCTAATTCAAAATGCCTGGGACCTTCGGACCCAGTTGGAGTCGATTTGGAGGGCCGGGGTGCTGGCTGTTTCTCCAAGGGAATTGGTCGTCAGGGAAATTCAGGAAAACGAGGAATTAAAAAACAGGATCCGTTTGGCCAGGAGAGTAATTCTTCTGGGGGCAGGCAAAGCGGCACGTGAAATGGCTGAAGGTGCCTTGGAGGCTTTGCCAACGGACAAAGAAACCCTGGGCTGGATTCATGTGATTGATGGACAGGAAAGAGAGGTTGGGAAAGCCATTTCCCTGGTACCCGTCCGTCCAAAATCTGAAAATTATCCAACTGAACGGGGTATGAACGCCTCCCAGAAAATGATGGATTTGGCTAACTCTGCTGAAGAAGGCGACTTGGGTTTGGTGCTCCTGAGTGGCGGAGCTTCCGCGATGATGCCACTTCCGGCTCAGGGAATTGACCTACGGGATAAATTGGCAGTCACCAAGCTGCTCCATGCCAGTGGAGCCAACATCACGGAGATGAATGCTGTCCGAAAGCAGTTGTCCCGTATCAAGGGAGGGGGATTGGCAGAGGCTTGGTCCGGGGACAGGAAAATCGAATCACTATGGACTTTGGCGATTTCGGATGTGGTCGGGGGCAGTGCAGATGTCATCGGGTCAGGGCCAACGGTTTTCAATCCGGAGACCGCGCAGGATGCCTTGGGGTGCCTGAAACGTTACGCGCTGCTGGACCAGGTTCCACCGTC
>CAWUOE010000067.1:0-12186 GCA_963923355.1 uncultured Gemmataceae bacterium
CCGCGCGGATGTAGAACGGCACGTCCGCCCAGCGCCATGAATCCACATACAGCCGCAACGCCGCGAAGGTCTCCACGGTGCTCTGCGGCGACACCCCGGGTTCGGCCCGGTAGCCGTCGAACTGGCCGCGCACCAGCGCCCCGGGTTCCAGAGGCCGGATCGCCTCCAGCACCTTGTTCTTCTCGTACCGCAGCCCGCCGTTGGTGTGGCTGGCGGGCGGTTCCATCGCCAGAGTCGCCAGCACCTGCAGCAGGTGGTTCTGTACCACGTCCCGGATGCAGCCAGCCTCCTCGTAGAACCGGCCGCGCCCCTGCACCCCGAAGGCCTCGGCCATGGTGATCTGCACGCTCTCCACGTAGTTGCGGTTCCACAGCGGCTCCAAAAAGGAGTTTCCGAAGCGGAAATAAAGCATGTTCAGCACCGCCTCCTTGCCCAGGTAGTGATCGATGCGGAATATGCGGTCCTCCGGGAAGAACCGGTGAAGGGTGGCGTTCAGGTCCTTCGCACTGGCCAGGTCGCGTCCGAACGGCTTCTCCACCACCACCCGGGCGTTCTCGCCGCACCCGGAGTTCGCCAACCCGTCCGCCACGGTGGCGAACATGCTGGGCGGGATGGCCAGGTAATGCAGCGGCCTTTCCGCCGCCCCCAGCGACTGGCGCAACCGGCGGAAGGTCTCCGGGTCCAGGTAGTCACCGTCGATGTACTGCAGGCCCGAGCAGAACTTCCCCACCATTTCGCCGGGCTTCTTCGCCGCCTCCAGGCTGGCCTTGGCCCGGGCCTTGAACTGCTCCAGGCTCCAGTTCGCCTTCGCCACGCCGATCACCGGCACCTTCAGCAATCCGCGCTGCTGCAGGTCCGCCAGGGCCGGAAAGATTTTCTTGTAGGCCAGGTCACCCGTGGCCCCGAAAAAGACCAGCGCGTCCGAAGCCTTCGACTCAACCATGGACTGTCACCCCTTCTTTGACTGCCGGTCCACCCGGCCGGTCATCCTTTTTTCTCGACATGGCCGCCGAACTGGAACCGCATCGCGGAAAGCAGTTTGTCCTGGAATTCCGATTCCCCGCGCGACTGGAACCGCTCGTAAAGCGCGGTGGTCAGCACCGGCACCGGCACCCCCTCGTCGATGGCGGCTTTGATGGTCCATCGCCCCTCGCCCGAATCGGAGACCCGGCCGGAAAAACCGGCCAGCTTCGGATCCTTCTGCAGCGATGCCGCGGTGAGGTCCAGCAGCCACGAGGAGATGACGCTTCCCCGCCGCCACACCTCGGCCACATCGGCCAGGTTGAAATCGAACTGGTACATCTCAGGGTCCCGCAGCGGCGTGGTCTCGGCGTCCACCGCATGGTCCTTCTTGCCCACATTCGCGGAGTTCAGCACACCCAAACCCTCGGCATAGGCGGCCATGATGCCGTACTCGATGCCGTTGTGGACCATCTTCACGAAGTGACCGCCACCGTTGGGCCCGCAATGGAGGTAGCCGTCCTCGGCCGTTCCCTGCCCATCCTTCCGCCCGGGGGTGCGGTCGGCGTTGCCCCTGCCAGGTGCCAGCGTCTTGAAGATGGGGTCGAGGTGCTTCACCACCCCGGGCTCACCACCGATCATCATGCAGTAACCGCGCTCCAGCCCCCACACCCCGCCGCTGGTGCCCACGTCGACATAGTGGATGCCCTTCGCGGCCAGTTCCTTGGCCCGGCGGATATCGTCCACGTAATACGAGTTGCCACCGTCGATCAGGATGTCCCCCGCCGCCAGGTGGGGCAGCAGGCCGGCGATCGCCTTGTCCACCACCGCCGCCGGCACCATCAGCCACACGGCCCGCGGTCCCTTCAGCTTCGAGGCCATGTCCGCCTGCGAGGTGGATGCGATCGCCCCCTCCCCCGCAAGGTCCTTCACCGCCTGGGCGGACATGTCGAACACCACGCACTCATGGCCGCCCTTCATCAAACGGCGAACCATGTTCGCCCCCATGCGACCCAGACCCACCATTCCGATTTGCATGGAAATCAACCTCCGGCACTGTGGCGATTACGGCAAAATCAAGTTATAGCTTAAAATACAGCATCTGTCTGGATTCCCCGATCGGAGAATCTCAATGTTTTTCCTCCTGTTGGCCCTCACTACCCTCCTCGCCGACCAGGCTCCCATCCGCAAACGGGACCAGATACCCGACTCCGTCGAGGTCCAGCGGGATGTGCGCTTTCTGCCCGAGGACAGGACCGAAAAAGCCGACATCTACCGCCCAGCCAAAAATCCCGCCGGGAAGCCCCTGCCCGCGGTGATCATCATCCACGGGGGTGGCTTCAACTCCGGTGACAAGGGAAATTCGCGGGAGATCAATATCGGCACCAACTTGGCCCTCAACGGCTATCTCGCCATGAGCGTCAACTATGTGCTCGCCAGGACAAATGAAGGCAAAACCTGGCCCGGCCCGGTGCTGGATTGCAAGCGGGCGGTGGTCTGGCTCAGGGGGAACGCCTCCAGGTTGGGAGTCGATCCCAAACGCATCGGGGTCATCGGAGGTTCGGCCGGGGGCACCCTCGCGGCCCTGCTGGCACTGACCGGGCCCGGGGACGGGTTCGAACCGCCCGACCTGCCACCCGGCATGGATACGCGTGTCGCCTGCGCGGTCAACCTCTATGGCATCGCCGACATGCTCACCCACCACGACATGCGCACCATGGGCGCTTCCCGTGAATCAAATCCCGAGATCTACCGCTTGGGGTCTCCCGTAACCTATGCCCGAAAGCAGGCGAGCCCCCTGCTGATCCTGCACGGCACCGCGGACAAGACGGTCGATGTGGGACAAAGCAGGCTGCTTGCCAAGGCACTCCAAGCGGCTGGCGCCACCCACGAGCTGGTCATCGTTCCCGAGGCGCCTCACACCTTCGACCTGCAGCCCAAGCAGCGCGACCTCCGCCCCCTGGTAATCGGATTCATGGACCGGCACCTCAAGTGACCGCGGGCCGGCTCATATCTTATGCCGTCACGCCACCCAGTCGAAAAATCCAAGCTGTTCCAGATCCACGCGCAAACGGGCATTCCGGTCAGCGCAAAGGCCCGCGTGGGGCAAGCGTGGCCCCCCCACATCCACCCCCAGAAAACCCATGGTCGCCTTGGCCGCGGCCATATAACCATGGCCGGCCAGCACACGCACTAGTTGCGCCGAGCGGTTCTGCTCCTTGCGGGCGGTGTCCCAATCACCCCGAGCGAACGCCTCCATCAACCGGTGGTAAATGGGTGCGGCAAAATTGTAGGTGCTGCCCACACCGCCCACACACCCCAGCGCCATCGCGCCCAAAATGTATTCATCGCATCCAAAAGGTATGTCGTAACGCCCCCCTGCGGCCCGTAGGCACAGTTGGTACGCCATCAGGTCCGGGTTGGAAAACTTGATACCCGCGAGGGTGTGCACCCGCTCCCCGGCCTGTTCCAGAAAATCAGGCATCGACAGATGCATCCCCGTCATCGAAGGGATGTCGTAGTGGTAATACGGAGTTTCGGGTGCCGCCGATGCGATGTGCGCGCAGCAGTCGATCAACAGGCCCAGGTTGGCCGGCTTGAAATAGCTCGGGGCCACCGCCGAAATCGCCTGGGCGCCCAGGTTTCCAGCCTGGGCCGCCAGCTCACGCGCGTCGGCCAGGCAATTCGATCCCACATGCACGATCAGCCCGAGCGGCGTGCCCTTCGTCACTTCGGCCCAGCGCTGGGCCAGCGCCTTGCGTTCCAACAACGTCAGGGAGGAACTCTCCCCGGTGGTGCCACCCACGAAGGCGGCCTTCACCCCATGTGCGATCAGGTATCCAGCCTGTTTCTCAACGGCCCCCAGGTTCAGGGTACCGTCCGCATCGAAGGGAGTGTGGGTGGCAGCGACCAGACCTACCAGGCGCAATGACATGCTCTTATTTCCGTGGGTTGGCCGGACCGCCGGCTGCACAGGCCCATACCTCGGGGGACCGGATTCCCGGTTTCATTTCCCCGCTGGGAACCACCCACAGATCCCGCCAGGCCACCACAGGCGCGGTCACACGGGCAAACGGCGTTGGATCGGCGGGTTTCCAGGTGTCCAATCCCGGATTGTACCGCCATGCCCCCCGTTCAAACCCGGTGTGTTCCCGCGGATCCAGGCCCACTTGCCGACCGTCATCCCCTCCCAACAGCCAAAGGTCTCCCAACCGGAACGGCATTGGCCCGGGTGAGGCGACCAGCGGCTTCGGCAAATCCGCCAAGCGCTTCCATCCCCGCCCGGGTTCCAACTGCCAGCTATCCGCCAGGTATTCGCGCCGGACCGCCTTTTCTCCCGTGACCTCCAGGGCGGCACCACCCGCCACCACCAGCAGCGTGTCGGTCGCGCCGGCCGTCGCCAGAATCCTCGCCTTGCCAGGCAAACGGGCGCGCTCCACCCACTCACTTCCGGCTTTTCCCAGGTCGAGTGAATACACCCGGTCCAGGGCCGGGCTGTCGGGCTTTTCCTGCCCGCCCACAACCCAGAGCGTGTCCCCCAGTAGGGCGCCGCAACCGTTGGCCACCGCTTGCGGCAAAGGCGGCAAGCTCTCCCTCTCCAATCCTCGGTTGGCAACCCGCAGTCGGAAGCAAGCCGTGTGGTGCCGCTGGCTGTCGCTGCCTCCCGCGCACACCACCCAACCCCGGTGGGTCACCGCCACCCCGTAACCCAACCCGCCCGGCAATGAACCCACGCGGGTCCAGGCGCCATCCGGCCGGTCCAGCCACCACACCGAATCAGTCCAAACCTTGCGGCCGCCTTCCCAAGGGGGCTTGCCCGGAAAATGTGCCCCACCCGCCACCAGCAATCCACCCCCGGTCTCGCCGGCAAAGGCCCCGGCCACTCCCAGCCGGTCCGGCAGGTCCGCCAGCCGCCGCCACTCTTGGGCATGAAGGGCCGGCGAAAGGACCAAGGCCACCGCCATCAGCACATGCACCCGGCTCAGACCCATCGCGGCCCCCCCGACTCATCCAGCAGTTTCCAGCAGACCATTAGCATCCGGGGCAGGTGGAAGGGACCTTTCCACAGGCTCCCCTTCAGCGGGGTCGACAATCTCCCGTCCCGGTGCAGATAGCCGTACCATTCCCCATGTACCGGATCGGCAAAATGCTGAAAGCTCCAGTCATGCGCCATCTGGTGCCACCGGGCGTGGCGCTCCTCCCCCGCCATCAGGTGGGCCATCTGTGTGGCGATGATCGCCTCGCAGTGCGGCCACCAGAACTTCATGTCCTGCCAGTACTCCTGAACCGGCAAGCCCCTCAGGTCGCGGAAGTAAAACAACCCGCCATATTGCTCGTCCCAGCCGCGTTCCCACATCCAGTCCAGAATGGAGATCCCCAGGTCGCGCAGGCGACCATCTCCCCGGTGACGCGCCTCGCGCAGGATAAACCACGCCGCCTCGATGGCGTGCCCCGGGTTCAGCGTGCGGCCGTCGGCGTGGTCCAAGACCTCGCCCTCAAGCCCGACGGTCTCCAGCACCACCTTCAGGTCCGGTTTGATGAACCACCGTTCCATCTCCTGGAGGTTCCAATCCACCCACTCGGTGCAAGTTTTACCCTCCACCAACCGCTCACCCAGGGCAGCGCGGACTTCCTGGGCCACGCCCATGCCGATCATGTGCGCACCGATGCCCCGCATCGGCCGGGTGGACGCCTCCACCTTGGCGGGTGCCGTGCCCGGGATCAGTGCCTGCCGGATATAGGAAGAGAAATGCCGGTCCGACTCCTCCGCGGCCCCTCCCTCACCCGATGCTTTGGCCCACGCCGCCAGGGCAATGGCCGCGAAGGCCTCGCTATACGCATAACGCCGCCTGCGCAGCGGCCTGCCGTCCCGGGTCACCGTGAACCAGAGCTTGCCCCCGGGCTCACCGCCGTGCCGCCGAAGGAATTCGACCCCCGTCCGGGCCGCATCCACCCATGCCTCCCGCTTTTCCACCAGGTTGCACAGCGTGGCGAAGGTCCAGGCTCCCCGCCCCTGAAACCAGATCGATTTGTCCGTGTCCACCACCGTGCCGTCCCGGTCCAAAGCGGTCAGGTAACCGCCATGTTCACGGTCGATGCCGTGGCGCAGCCAGAATGGGATCACATCGTCCAACAGGGCTTCGCGGTATTGCGCCGCCAGTTCCGCCCTGCCTTTTTCTTCCGTCAGCAATGTCATCGCGTTCACCGGGAGGCCCGCTTAGGGTTGGTATTTGGCGGCCAGGCGCTCCGCCTCCGCCAAAGCCGGGGTGCCTGAAAAATCCGACTGCATTTTCCGCACGGTCTGCTCCAGCGCGTTCACCAGGTCCGCATTGGCAGACCTGAAACCGGCGCTCGACGGGTCCAGGCCGCCCGGCCGGCGCGCCAGTTGCGCTTCCAGGGCCCTCACTCGCTCAAGCGTAACCCGTGCCCGCAGCTCCCGCTGCACCTCCGGGTTTTTCCGGATCGGCGCCATCGCCACCGTCACCAGGCTGGCCACGGAGGTGTTTTTCCAACGCTGGGCCATGGCTTCCAGGTCGGTGAAAACGCGGGCTGGTTCCAGGTCACGCGCGTTCTGCAGCTCGTCCACCCGGGCCTTGGGACGGGCCGTGATCTCGCGGATCAGGGCGTCGCGCGCCGCGCGCGCCGCCTCCTCCTGCGGGGTCAGCTTCTCCAGCCGCGCCAGCACCACCGCGGGTTTCTCCCCGCGCCGCAGTGCCTCGACACTGGGCCCCACTAACCGGGCCACCGCCTTGTCCTCCAGGTCGGGGTCGGCTTTCACGGTCACCTGCCGGCCAAGCAGCTTGCGGACGGCCGATTCACCGTCGTAAGGGGATCCTGAAAAGCGCAATTTACCCTCGCCGTCAAAAACCAGCGCGTGGGGCAGGTTGCCCAGCCCCGGGTTGCGTGCCAGGCTGGGGATCATGCTCACGCTCATCCTGGGGGCGCGGGTTTCCGCCGCGCGCCGCACTTCCTCCAGGCTTCCTGTCCGGCTGGCGTGGCAAGCCAGCGCCACCAGACCCATTTCCCCCAGCTCCGACTCCAGCGCCGCCACCCGTGCCAGGGCCTGCAGCGCGTCCGGGCTGCGGGTGGCGAACAGCAGCACCATCACCACCCTGCCCTCCATCCGCCGGGGCTCAGGCACGGGCGGCCCGCTGGCCGACTCCCCCGGCCGGATGTCGGACAGTTCCATGTCCAGCACCGGCAATTCAAACGGGTCCGGCTGTTCCGCCTTGCGGGCGCGGTTGGCGGCGCTCTCGGCGCCGGACCAGATCGTCGCCATCAACTGGTACGTCGCCGGATCATGTTTCCTCAGCTCCTCCCTGTCTCGGGGGAAATACTGCAAGCGGTCCAGATAGGCGCAGGACATCTCCGCGAGAAACTCCGCGGGGTTCGTCGCCGCGTAGGACCCGCGCTCCAGCTTGCCCCGCTCCAGTGCCTGCTGGTACGCGGCGACAACCTTCGGATTGTCAAATCCCAGGATCTTGTGGTGCACCGCGTGCACCATCTCATGCAGCAGCACGCACCTCTTGCTGTCGTTGCCCGGCTGGTGCTCCCTGGTCAGGTCGCGGGTGGACAGGATGGTGATGTTGTTCGCCTTCAGGGGGTTCATGCCCGCCGCCAGCATCCCCCGCTGGGATCCGCCGTAATACACCGCCAGGGCCTTGCCGCTCCGGCCATTGCCCAAGGCCTGCACCTCGTCCCACTCCGCCCAGATGGTCAACTTCCTCAGTTCGGCCAGGGCCTGGGCATGGACAATCCGGCCGATCGTCTTCAGCTCACCCTCCAGCACCTGCAGGGGGCTCCGTTCAAAATCCTCGGGAGGTTCCACCACCTGGGGAGCAGCCAACACCACAAAACCGGCGATTTGCAGCGTGCGGTACCCTGGCACCCGGTTGGCCAGTTCCACCAGCTCCACGCCTCCCAGGGTTTTCCGGGCGGGGGTCTGGTCGTGGATCAGCAGCAGGCTGGTCGCCAGAAAGACAAGCATGTTACGCCCCCGTGCGCATCTCTCCCCGGTAGTCTATCCTTCCTGAAGGTTCGCAGGGTTACCGGGAGCTGGCATGGCTGAAATTTTCTCCCGACGACCCCTATTGGCACGCCTGGCGATTGGCACCACCACGCTCTTGTCCCGTTTGCGAACGGCTGGGGCTTGGGAGACTTCCCGCGCCCAGCAATCCCTTCAGTCTTTCCTGGACAGGCTGGTGGAGGAGGAAAAAATCCCCGGGCTCAGCCTCGCGGTGTCTCAGTCCGGCTCGCTGGCCCACACAGTCACTAGCGGCTGGGCTGATCCAGCCAATCGTCAGCCGGTCAACGCGCGGTCACTTTTTCGGGTGGCCAGTCTCTCCAAACCCCTGACGGGCTTGGTAACCGCCCGGTTGATCGAACGGGGCGCCATTCAGCCCCATACCCAGGTCCACTCCTACCTCGAACTCCCGGCCCCGGCCGACCCGCGCTGGCGGCAAATCACCGTCCAGCACTGTCTCCACCACACCGGCGGCTGGGATCGGGACAAAACCTACGACCCGATGTTCCGCTCGCGTGCCATCGCGCAACAGGCTGGCACTCCCGGCCCGGCCACTCCAACCCAGATCATCCGCCACATGCTGGGCCAACCGCTCGATTTCACCCCGGGCTCCCGTTACGCCTACTCCAATTTCGGCTACTGCCTGCTCGGCCGGGTCATCGAGAAAGCCACGGGATTTCGCTACGGCCAAGCCGTCGATCGTGAGATCCTCCAGCCCCTCGGCATCCGCTCCATGCGTCTCGGGCAAACCCTCCGGGAACAGCAGGCACCCGGAGAGGTGGTCTACCACGATGCAAAGGGTCGGAAAGGCCCGTCGGTCTTCCCCCAATCAGGACAGGTTGACGAACCCTACGGAGCCTGGTGCCTGGAAGCGATGGATGCCCACGGAGGCTGGCTCGCCGCCGCCCCGGACCTGCTCCGGTGGTCCTTGGTTATGGATCCCAAGGCAAAGCCGGCCCTCCTGAAGCCGGAAACCCTGGAACTGATCCAGGCCCCTCCGGACATCACCCCACCCACCGAAAAGGTTTGGTATGGATGGGGCTGGCAGGTCCGTCAGGTAGGCCGCGGCAAGCGCAACCTGTGGCACACCGGCTCGCTGCCAGGCACAGGCGCGCTCCTGGTGCGCCGACACGACGGCCCGGCTTGGGCCCTCCTGGCCAACATCAACGCCAATCCATCCGGCAAAACAGTGGCTTCCATCACCGACCCGGCGCTCCACAGGGCTGTGGACCAGGCCTCCCCGCTCGACGAAACAGACCTCTTTGGGTCCTTCGGTTACACCCCGGCCAGGTAATCTCCAAAAAAAGAAACCCCTCCGTGGTGGGGAGGGGTTTCAAGCGTTCTCAATAGTAAGGACCGGTCAGCCCTTCTTGGCCGTCACGGCCGGGGTCACCTCATCCGGTGGCAGCAGGTTCAGGTTGCGGGTGCTGTAGTCAATCAGGAAGAAGCAGCACAGCACGGCAACCATGAACAGCGATCCGAAGATGACCAGTTTGGTCAGCGGCCCGCTCTCGTACACATGCATGAAGAACAAAACCACCAGCCCCGCCTTGATCACCGCGATGCCAAGTGCAACGGGGGTGCTCAGGGCACCCAGGTCCTTGGTGGCCACAAAGTAGGTGACGATGGTCAAAACCACCAGAACCAGAAAGTTGGTGACATACATCCACACCGGGGCGGGCGGGTGCATTTCCTCATGGTCGTGAGCGCTCATCGGTCCAGGCTCCCAATTCGACAATTTCGTTCAAGCGATGCTTGTTTTCTCAGTGGCTCTGCAGGTGTGCGCCTAGCAGGTACAGCAGCGGGTACAGGAAGATCCACACCAGGTCCACAAAGTGCCAGTAAAGACCGACAGACTCCACGGGCACAAAATAGTTGGGTGTGTAATAACCCCTCCACGCATAGACCATGATCACGGCCATGATGCCGAAGCCAATGATCATGTGCAGGCCGTGCAGGCCGGTCATCGTGAAGTAGAGGAAGAAGAACAACTTGCCCTGCTTGGACTCGGGGTTGTTCTTGTCCACCTCGTAGAAGCGCTGCGGAGCGTAAGGCTTGTACTCGGGGTGCTCGTGAGTCTTGTGCATCTCCCGGGCGTAGGACCAGCAGAAGTCCTTCGTGGGGAACACATGGATGGCGGCGTCATGCTTCCACTCGAACGCTTTCACGCCAAGGAACGCCATCCCGAAGAAGATCGTGGCGGCCATCCAGCCGACAATGGCCTTGGCCTTGCCCATCTGCGCGGCCCGCACGGCCAAGGCCATCGTCACCGAGCTGAACAGCAGGATGATCGTGTTGATACCGCCCAGAAACGGGTCAAGCAGGTTGCTCGCCTGCTCGAACACCTTCTCGAACTTGTACCGGTACACCGTGTACGCGCCGAACATCCCGCCGAAAAACAGGATTTCGGTCGACAGGAACATCCACATGCCGAGGTTGCCGGCATCGTGCTGCTGGTAATGGTTCTCGAAATGGTGCGCCAGATCCGTGGCATGCCCATGCTGCCCACCCGGATGGGAGGCACCATGCGCCGGGCCGGCTTGACCGTGGGCCTTGGTGTCAGTGTGCAAGGGCATGCTCCTTGTTCTCGGTGCTCTTGTAGTGGTAGGGCTCCTCGGTCACCACCGGCTGGCCCTCGAAATTGTGCGGCGTGGGCGGCGAGTCGGTGGCGGTCCAGTCCAGCGTCGTCGCACCCCAGGGGTTCTTGCTGGCCTTCTCACCCTTGAACGCGGCATAGGTCAGGTAAAACATCGGCATGATGTAACCAACGCCAAGGACCAGCGCCCCAGCCGTCGAGAAGACATTCATTACCTGCATCTCGGCTGGGTACTCGTGATACCGCCGGGGCATCCCCAGATAACCCAGGAAGAACTGGGGGAAGAAAGTCAGGTTGAACCCGGCGAAAACAAAGAAGGCCGACAGTTTGGCCAGGGACTCGTTGTACATCCGCCCGAACATCTTCGGCCACCAGAAGTGCAGACCACCCAAAAGCCCCACGATCGCCCCACCCACCATCACATAGTGGAAGTGGGCCACCACGAAGTAGGTGTCGTGCAGGTGAATGTCGGTTCCCAGGGTCGACAGGAACAGGCCGGTCAGGCCGCCGATGGTGAACAGACCGATGAACCCGTAAGCGAACCACATCGGACTGTCGTTGACGATCGACCCGCGCCACATGGTGCCCAGCCAGGTGAACACCTTGATGCCCGAAGGGATCGCCACCGAGAAAGTCAACAGCGAGAAGAACATCGCCGCATACGGGGACAGCCCCGAGGTGAACATGTGGTGCGCCCACACGATGAAGCTGAAGATCGCGATGGCCAGGCTGGACCCGGCGATCATCTGGTAACCGAAGATCGGCTTGCGGCTGAAGGTGGTTACCAACTCGCTCGCCACACCCAAAGGCGGCAAGATCATGATGTATACCGCAGGGTGGCTATAGAACCAGAACAAGTGCTGGAAGAGGACTGGATCACCACCCAGTCGCGGGTCGAAAATTCCAACCCCTAAGACCCTCTCCAGGCCGACAAGGGCGATAGTAATCGCCACAACAGGTGTGCCAAGCAATTGAATGATCGAAGTTGCGTACAGCGCCCAGATAAACAAGGGCAATCTGAACCATGTTAAACCAGGGGCACGCATCCGGTGGATAGTGACAATGAAGTTCAGGCCAGTAAGGATCGAAGAAAAACCCAAGATAAACAGACCAAGCGCCACTGTCATCACGTTGCTGTTGGAATACGTGGTTGACAGCGGGGTGTAAAAAGTCCATCCCGTGTCGACACCGCCAAAAAGCAGCGCCGCAAGCGTGAACACAGCACCAAAGATATACAGGTACCAGCTCATCAGGTTCAGCCGGGGGAACGCCACATCCTTCGCACCCAACATCAGGGGCAAGACAAAGTTGCCCAAGGACGCCGGAACAGCCGGGATCAGCACAAAGAACACCATGATCACGCCATGCGCCGTGAACGACTTGTTGTAATAGTCGCTCGACAGCATGTCGCCCTTGGGGGTAATCAACTCGGCCCTAATCAGGCCTGCGAACACACCTCCCAGCAGAAACATAAAGGTCATCGAGACCAGGTACATCAACCCAATACGCTTGTGGTCCAGTGTCAAAAGCCAGGAAGCAAGCGAGTTGTCGTGGTTGAGGTAGGTTTCCTGGGCGGGCTCATTCCTCACGAAGGAGCTCGACTGGA
>CAWUOE010000068.1:0-12145 GCA_963923355.1 uncultured Gemmataceae bacterium
ATGTAATTGAGGGGTTGGACATCGTAGTGGGAGAGCATCAGAAGTGTCGGGGCACCCGCCGGGGCTTTAATTTCCCCGAAAACGTAGGGATAAGCTCCAGGGAGTTCGAGTATCTCGGTTTTATCGAAGCCCGCCCGTTTCATCTGGTCTCGGACAGATTCGGCGCATCGCTTGATTTCACCGTGGTGATCACCGTCGGTTGAAATGCTCTGAATTTCAACCAGTTGGGCCAGCGATTGGAAGATGGACCCACGATTGGATTCGATCCATTGAACAGCTTTTTCTGTGCTCATTGCTTACTCCCGAATGTGAGGGTGATTGTGTTCAGGCGGGTAGGGACAGGATTTTTGGCAGTAACACAAGGATTCCGACCACTATTGCCCCGGCGGAAACAAAAAGGACCGTTCCTGCGCCCACATCCAGGGCAGGATGGAATTTAGACCTTTCTCCCTCGGGCAGGCAGCGAACCAGGATTTCAACCGTGCTGTTTGCCAATTCAAAACCGATTACCATAGTGATGCAAACGCATAATATGGCCCATTCCTGTGGTTGGCATTGAAGGCAAGCCGCGCCAAGCAACACGGTGATGGCAGCAAAAAAATGGACGCTGAAGCTGGAGTGGCCACGAATCCCGGCCTTCAATCCGCGGAAGGCGCACTGGAATTTGTGCTTCCAGGGCCGCGGTGTCGGTTGGGGTGGGTCAGCCATCCGTTCAATACCCGCTCACAAGGCCTGGTGATACTCCGAGGCCACCGCGGACCGCGCTGGCCACCACCCGGGGCAGTATTTCAAAAACAAACCCGAAGTTGTTCTGCATGGCGTTGTAGGTGAAGCCCAGATTCACTTGTAGATCGGTGCCGGTACGGCTGAAAACGACAGAATTGGCCAGTGACATTTGGGTGCCGAAGTCGTAGCTGGTGAATGCCGAGATCGCGTACTTGGGACTGAATATGTAGGTGAATCCGGCGGTTAATGGGCGACTCTCCACGGGGAAGATTTCCCGGTATCCAAGGTAAAGGGATGTGCGGTCGGACCGGTTATAGTATCCCCCAACCTGGAAAGTCCGCGCACCGTTGTCGATTGGATCCAGCCAGCCATTCGATACCAGTGTGGTTCGGTCACCTATGTTCCAAATGTAGTTGTATTCCATAAAGGCCCAGTTGGAACCGAAGTTCTGACTGGAATCCGGGAAAGCATAAGCGGAAACGTCAAAAATCATCCAATCCACCACATGTTGGTTTCCCGGAAAACCGCGCTTTGTCTGAAGCCTTTGGCGGATATCCATCTGGAAGGATTGCATGTCGTTGAGCGTGTCAAACCGGGTGTCCACACCCCGCCGGATAGCATAGGTTTGGGGATCATAAAGCATCGAAGTTGCAAGGATTGAACCGTATTGGGGATTGTAGGTTGGCAGCAGCGGCCTGATTTGCTGGATGGCTTGGTTTGTTGCATCATCGTTCAGGCGGTCAAATTGACCGAAATTGGTGTATTGCTCGCTGGTTGCCAGATAGGAATAGTTCAGGCCAAACTGGACCTTGTGGTTCAATCCGTTCAGGTTGAAAAGGTCACTGGACACATCCGGATAAAGTGCGGAGAAGGGGAGTGTCAGACGAACTCCCGGCCCACCCCAGGCTCGGCCCATGCCCTCTCCGCTGCCATTGTTGATGGTTTCCGTGTAGTAAGCCAGATCGCCCTTCACATAGGGAGTAATCCGGAAAGCTCCCAGACTGAAGGGGACCGATAGCTCGTTCATCCAGTGGAATCGTCCGGCATCAGTCTCGACATCGGTCGGGCTGACTTGAGGTAGGCCCACATTGCTTGTGTTGGTCTGTAATTGGCCATAGCCCAAACCAACTTGCGAGTTGTAGGAGATCAGGTCGAAGAAGGATTGGCCGGTCATCCAAAGGTCTGCTTTTGGCAGCCAATTGGTGTCCGTGTACCAGGGAAGCAAACGGTATTGGCCCAGAATTCCTGCTGATGCATTGAAGCCAAGATCTTGGCGCAAATAAATATTGGTCGACTGGACTGGGTCCGTGTCGAACTCGTTTTTCCAATATTGTTCGAAATAATTTTGGTCGCTCAAAAGTTGCAGGTTGGCCTGCGCGGTGAAACCCCTTTGGGTTTCAAACAATTGCCGCCAGGATGCCCGTCCGCGCCAATCCGGGTGGCCATCATTCAATCCACGGCCGCCACCTAAAACGTCCTGGCCCGTGTCATGCATACCGTAAAGTAAAAAGCCGCCGCTGAGCACATCCTGCATGCCGAACAAATCGCGGGCCAGGTACGTGTAATCGGTGCCCAGTCCTGGGCCGCGCATGGTCAGGTAATCAAAATCCAATCTCCATTTTGTGTTTTCGAGGGGTTGCATCCCGATCAGGTCATATGCATTCAGGCTGGTGCCAAACTGCCCGCCGAAAATCTGGCTGTAACCCAAGTTCAGGGATTCAATGGGGCCCAAGGGGTCACGGGCATCCCCTTGGAAAAAGGGCAGCCAGAAGACCGGAACGTTCATTGCCTTGATAAAGGCGTTATTGCCTTTTGTAAGGCTCTCGGTGTACTCGATGGGTTGGCCCGTGTTTCGGTCGACAACGGGGTTGCCGAAAAGCCCGGTGCGCATCCGTTTGCGTTGCTCCAGGACGGCTTCAGCCATGTAGAGTTTCAGTCCCGGTTCTGCCGGAGTCTGGCTCGCAAACAACTCTGCGCCGTAAACCCGGAATTTGTCGAGGGACAATCTTTGAAGTTCATTGGCGCGTACGTAAACAGGATCGGGAATCCTTGGTTCGAAAAACTGCATCTCGGCGTTCAGTGCGACCGCGGTATTCCGTTTCACATCGTAAAATACCTCATCAGCGCGGATGGTCCGGGTTTGAGGCGGTTTGCCGGCTTCCTTGGGTGGATCCATTTGGCGAACTTCGACATTCCCTGATAGGTAAATCTCCAGCTCTTTGCTAGCTTCACCCTTGTTGGATCGAAGGTTTTCCATCATCTCCTGGATGTTCGCTCCCTTGGTCCAGAGAACCACCCTGTCGGCTTCCATGTCCAGGAGTCCCACTCCTTGTGCATCTCGAACACTCAGGATCACCCCGCCTGTTACCAGGAGGGCCTGTTCGCTACCAGCCCTTGGGCCGAATGCAAAGTTGAACCCCTCACTTGTGCGGGGGGTCAATGAAAACTGCCTCAAGGGGGCGGTGCTTTCAAAGTAGGGCTGTTGGTCCATCCCTGGTAATGCCTCAAGCCTGGGAGGCAGCAAAGGCTCACCCGCGGTGGGGCCAGGAAGCTGGATTGCGGGAACAGATTGGATGGGTAGGGGATTCGGTTGGGTTGCCTGGGTCTGGATCAGGGGAGCGGTTGAAACTGCCGGGTTAGAAGAAGGCACCGGTTCTTCCGCTGGCGCCGTTTGTTGCGGAGCTAGCGGTTTACGGGTGGTGTAAACCTTCCTGCGGTATGGTTTGGTCAGCTCAGGTTTGGCTTTCAGAAAGCTGGAATTATCATTGAGGGCCTCCCTGCTTACCTTGTTATTGGACCGATAGCGAAATTCACCACGGGTGGAAAGCTCCAAAAAGCCTAAGGGGGCCTGCTTGGATTCGGAACTGGTGTCCAAAAAAAGATCTTCGGCATGGATGCGGACTTTCCAAATCCCGCTTTCCTTGTATTCCTTGAGGTTGACCGATGCGACTGCAAGGTTGGCTCGAAGCTGGACCACCCCCAACTGAACCATGCTTTGGCCGCTCAGCAACAGGAAAGTGAAATCGCCTTCAGTCCAAAGGGAGATGTGATCACTTTCAAAAATGATAGGCTTGGATTCACCCGGGGTGTTTCGGGCAAACCGAAAAGGATAGTCCGAATCGCTGGTTTCACTAACTGGCCGTCCTTCCCCGGCAGGAGTTGGTGATTTCTGCTCAGAAAAGGGCCTGCTGGACTTGTCCACAGCAGGAAATGTTTGGCTGTACCCGCTCAGCACGATATTCCCGGTTAGGAAAATCGCCAAAAAAACTGAAGGGGCAAGCCGCTTGAAAACCACCGGGCATTCCTCTGCTCCCGGTTGGGGGAACAACCTTTGAAAAGGATTGTCCCTGACCTTCCGGGAATGAATTGAATTCCGGGAAGGCAATAATGAGGCGGTTTCTTGAAGTCAAGAGAGAGGTACCAAAGGAAAACCCCCAGTTTCCGTATTCGGGCGAACTGGGGGTTTGCTGGTGGAGTTAGATGGAGCCCTAGCGCCTAAACTGCCTTGGAGGGGTAGTTTCGGTTGGTTGGGGCAAAATGCGTATTTCGTTCCTGTTTTGATCGAAAGCAGTGATCTCGAGGAACTCTGGGTTGGTAGCCTGGACCCCTAAGATCTCGATGTTCATATTGCCCAGCTCTTCCAATCTGTGCAGTTCTTTTCGCTTGCGATTCAGCAAGTATTCAGCTACCCCGTTAGGAAGGCGAAGCAGCACGTGCCTTACCATGTCCTTGCAAGTTGCCAGTTGGAGCAAGCGCAGCACTTCCAAACTCATGCTTTCCACAGTTTTGACATATCCCATGGAACGGCATGCGGGACAATCTGTGAACAGACTGCGCTTGAGGGAGGGCCGTATACGCTGCCGTGTCATTTCAATCAGACCGAATGCGGAAATCCGCAAGACTTTGGTTCTGGCGCGGTCCCTGCGAACTGCTTCCCGCATGGCTTTTTCAACACCCCTGCGGTGTTTTTCTTCCCTCATATCGATGAAGTCGTTGATGATCACCCCGCCCAAATCACGAAGCCGCAGTTGACGGCCGATTTCCTTGGCAGCGGCAAGGTTCATCTGGTACGCGGTTTCTTCGGAGTTGTTACCATCCGTACGGAAATTACCGCTGTTTACGTCAATTGCTACCAGGGCCTCGGTTTGCTCGATGATGATCGAACCGCCATTGGGCAGTGGCACCTTCTTTTGGTGCATCTTGGTGATCTCATCCTCAATCCCGTACTTGTGGAATAGAGGATCACGTCCTTCATGGAATTTGATCCTGTCGGCATACTTGGGCATGACAAAATGCATGAACTCTTGAGCGTGCTCAAAGGCTGCCCTGTCATCCACCCAAATTGACTCAATGTCGGTGGTGAACGTGTCGCGAATGGTTCGTGTGATGATGTCCGATTCCTGAAACACCTCGGCAGGCGATTTCACTTTTTTCACCCGGCGGGCGACGACCTGCCACAAGCGTGACAGATAAGCCAGATCGCGCTGGAGTTCCATCTTCGACTTTCCAACGCCGGCCGTCCGGATGATGAAGCCGAGACCTTTGGGCGGGCGGAGGTCGTTGAAGATTTCCTTGCTCTTGCGGCGGTGGTCATCATCCAAAATTTTTCGGGATACACCTATTCGATTCATCCCGGGCATGAGCACCAGATATCGGCCTGCGATTGAAATGTATGTGGAAAGAGTCGGGCCTTTGTTTCCTATGCCTTCCTTGATGACTTGGACGATAACTTCCTGCCCTCGCTTGAAGACTTCCTGAATGGGAGGCTTTGGCTTTTCCCCTCCCCCGATCCTTCCGGAATCGCGTCCCGCACGACGGGGCCTTTGACGGGAATCTCCACGACCGAAATCGCGGCCTGAACCTTCCCCTGAATCGCGCGAACTACGGTCACCCCGTCCCCTGAAATCCCGTTCAGTTCGGGTGGCTTCACTCTGGTGAGGCAATCCGGTGTTACCCCGATCGCGACCATTCTCTGACTCTGAACTGGCTGAATCGATCAAGGTGGGCTGGGATTCAGGTTTAGATTGAAATAACAAGTTGTCAGTATCCAGGTCATCAACCGGAGGCGGAGATCCGGATGCAATTTCAACTTGGATCACTTTCGGGGTGACACCCATGGTCGATTTTGCGGGAGGAACCAATTCTTCGGAGGTGGGAAATTTCTCTGGAGAAGTCGGCTGCTTCTGGGTGAAAACCAGATCATCGTCCGCGACTTGGCTGGTAGGTGGGGCGGTTTGTTCAACCACAGTCACCTTGGGGACGGCTTTGGCCGGCGGGGACGTATTGTCCTTTTCAATGGTTGGTTCCCCTTGAGGAAAATCAACAGGTCCGGCTGGCTTCTTGGGTGTGAAAAGCAAGTCGTCCAAACCATCTTCATCGGGTTTGGAGGTTCGGTGTTCTGTGGATTCCATGAACGGGGGAGGAGACCCGTCCCCCGATTCCTGGGAGGGACTTTTCCTGTCGTTTCCTAGGTCACTTCGGGTTGGTTCCTCACCGGTGCCCGATTCAAGAATGGCACGCCGTCCACGGGAGCTGCGTCCACCACGACGCCTGCCGTTTCCACCTTCGTGGCCCCCCTGGCTCTTTTCTTCCGGAGTATTTCCCTGATTTTCAGAGGAGGGTGTATCTTGAATGGATTCCCCGGCATCGCCACCGGATAGCGATTCGAGATCGCTGGCCAGATCTTGGTAGAGTTGCTTTTTTCTCTCCTGGTCCCTTTCGCTGTTCCTGCCTCCACGTCCACCGGAACGGGGGCCCCTGTCCCTTCCACGGCTGGATGATCCGGATTCCGAACGCCCTGAACCGCGATTGCTTGATCCGCCTTCGCCGCGGCCGTCGTCCTCCCCGGTATCGTATTTGGATCCCTCGGGATCCAAATGGCGATAGTATGCTGGCTCAACATCCGAAATATGCAGGAAGCCATTCCTGCCCACACCAAAGTCGACAAAAGCGGCCTGAATACTTGGTTCGATGTTGACGATTCTTCCCTTGTAGATGTTGCCGACGAAGTTTTCCTGACTGGCTCTCTCGATGTAAAGCTCTTCTAGGACACCATTTTCGAGGATTGCAATCCGGCATTCCTCCGGTTGCATCACATTGATCAGCATTTCCTTTTTCATTTGCGTTTGACTCCGAGTCTTTCCCGCGCGGACTTCGCGCCGGTTTCTGTGGTCTCATCCGCAAGGTCCACGCGGACCCTGATGAACGGTGTTTCTCCGGGCCAATTTCCCAGGCCCAGCAATTCGAAAATCTCCTCCGGACGAGCGGTCCCGCTGTCGGAGGTGTTGGCTTCAATCCTCAGGATCCCGGTGGGATCCAATTCAAATTTGTCCAAAATGGTCTTGAGATCCACCATGCGCGGGCGACGTTTGGGGCTGTCACTTTCAAGGCCTTGGCGGCGGTGCGGATGGACCGGCCTGCCCTGATAGGGAACAGATTCACCGTTACCAATCCATTCTTCAAGGTTATTCTCGCCCGAGCCATCCTCGGCAAGGTCTCCCAACGCCGAAAGTGGTTCTTCCGCGCGCTTTCTGTACTTGCGATGGACTAGCCAACTGCTTTTTTTGCCTAGTGCGGCTAAAGTTCCGCCCACCTGATGGAGTTGGTCTTGGTTTAGTATTGCCTCGTAAACCAAGCGGCACGCTCTGCCTTTGGTTCCGAAGGGCAATACTCTTGCATCAGTGAAACGAAGGCCAGATGGGCAAAACGAGTTCAAGGAATCTAGCAAGTTATCAAAGGAAACCGGACCTTGGACTTCCAGTTCCACCACTTCGGACAAGCCTTCCAGGCCAAGTGGAAGGGGGGAAGGACAAGAGACTTGGCTAACGGGTCTGAACTCTCCCGCCATGCGGAGTTGCAGGTTGGCGCGCCTGCACATCCTGGTCAAGAATCGGAGCAAATCATGATGGCTTAGGAATGCAAAATCACCGGTTTTTTCAAACCGCAGGCGAATTAAAAACGAGCTGACAGGATCAGATTGAAGGGAACCCGGTTCCATCAAACCCAAAGAGTCCATCCAAAAGATTCCCCTAGGGGGAGGATGGAGCGGTCTGGTTAACCCGCAGATGCAACGGACCAAATGAAAGGATGTTTGGCCTTGTCAGGCCAATCTGCAAATGTCTGGGCGGTTTATCAAGCGCACCAGATTCAAGCAAACCTCTCATTCATTGATTGGTTTCTGAAGGGCAGAAACCAAGAGATCCATGTCTTCCTGGGCTACCATGGGTATTCAGCCGCCTTATCAGACTGAACTACCCAGACCGGCATCCTCGTTATTTCGTTTTGTTTCGTATTCCAAGATGGAAGGCTCAATCCCGGACACAAATCCCGGAGAGTCACTTATTCCACTTTTGTTTAGAATCCCATTCCTCGGAACTGCTTGCAAGTGCAAAGTTTGGGATTAGTCTCCCAATGACATCACGCGGCCTCGGGTTATTCACCATCGCCTGGGAGTTTGTCCGTTTCAATAACTTGGGCGAGGGCGCAAAGGGCCTCCTCCTCGTCTGGTCCATTGGCCTCCAGAGTCATTAGGGCACCCTGGGTTGCACCCACCAACATGAGGTCCCACATGCTTTTGCCGTTGATCACACGACCTTCCCACGTCACTTGAATTTCCGATTGAAATCGGTTGGCTGTTTCAGCAAATACCGCCTTGGGCCTCATATGGAAGCCTAGGGGATGGCCAACTTGGACATTTCGACTGAGCATGTTTACCCGAATTTTGAAACCGGTTGGCTCCCTTTGGAAACCTTTGTGAAACCTAAAAAACTGTGTTTCTGTCAAGTTCCCGGAGCGTTGTCCAAAAGATTTTCCAATTGTTCCCGTGAACTGCATCTTTTGAGTTGATTCACAAACTCTTCGCGCCTTAAGGCGCTCGAAACATTTTCAAGGGCCCTAAGGTGGTCACCAGGCCGATCGTGTGGGCTGATGATCAGAACAATGACATGGACTGGTTTTCCGTCCTTGCTGTCAAAGCTCAAGCCATCCGGAACGATTCCAATGGTTCCGATGAGGCGTTCCACGCTCGTATGGCGAGCATGGGGGATAGCGACTCCGCCACCAATTCCGGTGGTTCCAAGAGTCTCCCGCTTGAGAATCGCCCTGACAATGTTTTCAAATTCCGGGGCTTGAACCCTCCCGGAATCCACCAGACTGTTTACCAGAATCCGGACAGCCTGTTCCTTGGATTCCGCCTTGAGGTCGGGAACCAGGGAATCCTTGACAACGAAATCAACGAGCCGCATGCGTTGGGTTCACTTCTGCTCTGTTTCGGAAGATTTTTCACGACCGGCGTTTCCAGTGTGTACATCCCGACGGTGATCTTGAACCTTTTCCTTGTAACGCCGAATTTGCATCGAAATTTTGTCCAGGCTGAGATCCACAGCCGCCATCAGGTCGGGATTGGATTCCCGGGCCACAAAATCATGCTTGTGCTCGGCTTGAACCAGGAACTCAACCAGGTGTTGTTCCCTTTGGTGGTCTACCGTGACTTCGATCATGGTCAGACGATCAAACAGGTGGGTAAGCTTGGAAGCTTTTTCTTTGATTCTTTCCTGAATGGGATCAGCCAGATGGCCGTGTCGGGTGGATACTTTAATCTGCACAATTCACCGCCTTGTTTTCAAAAATCCAGCGTGGCAAAAACTCAGGCAACCTGGCAATAAAAGCTCGAAAAGTATTATCTATTCCAGCTTAGATGCCGTTTCGGTGCAGGACAACCATAGCTTGGCGATAACGACTCTCAAGACCTTGCCATGGGATGTGCTAGGGAAACCCATGCGGCACGTGCTTTGGAACTTTCCACGCAGCGAGTGATGAAGTTCATGCCGTCCACCCCGTCCATCACATTCGGATACAGGCTTTTTTTCCAATCAACAATTTTCCCGGCTTTTTTGTCAGCCATGGCATCAAAGACACCTGCGTAAATATTGGCAAAAGCTTCAAAAAATGCCTCCGGATGGCCAGAAGGGAGTCGTGAGCTTGCCTGGGCTGAATCACCTAGGTAAGGGCCTCCCGATCGGGTGTAGGTTTGGTGGGGGTGCCCGTTTTTGCGTACCACCATCTTGTTGGGCTCCTCTTGGTGCCATTCCAGCGCCCCCAAAGTCCCATCCACCTCCACCCACAGGTCATTTTCTCTCCCATGGCTGATTTGGGAGGCGGTGACAGTGGTGAGTGCGCCACCTTTCATCTGGATCACCGCTGTGCCGTAATCGTCCAGCTCGCGCCCGGGCTCAAAAGTCTTCAGAGTGCAGCTGACTTGGTCGGGATGGAGGCCCGAAACAAATCGAGCGAGATTGTAGGCATGGGTCGCAATATCACCAAAGCAACCGGCGATACCGCTTCTTTTGGGGTCTGTCCTCCATCCCGCCTGCTTTTGCCCGGTCACCTCCAGACGAGTTCGCAGCCATCCTTGGATGTAAAAGGCGCGAACGGCCTGAATTTCTCCAAGCTCGCCATTCTGGATCATTTGCCGGGCCTGCCGTACTAGGGGGTAACCCGTGTAGTTATGGGTCAGGCCGAAAACCGCGTGTTTTTTTTCCACCAGGGAAGCTAGCGCCTCAGCTTCCTCGAGCGTGAGCGTCATTGGTTTATCGCAAACCACATTGAATCCCGCTTCAAGAAATGCCTTGGCGATTGGGTAGTGGGTGTGATTCGGGGTGGTGATGCTGACAAAATCAACCCGCTTTTCTTCAGGTAATTTTAGTTCGCTTTCGATCATTTCCTGGTAGGAACCGTAGGCGCGGGAAGATTCTACCCCGTAATCCTCCGCAGAAGCTTTGGACTTGGCGGGGTCACTGGAAAAAGCCCCGGCAACCAGGGTGGCGCGATTATCCAGGCAAGCCGCGATAGAATGGACTTTTCCAATGAAAGATCCTTGGCCGCCACCGATAAGACCCATGTTCAGCTTGCGGTTGTAGATCCCGTTGAGTCCCATGGCATGACCTGATTGTTGTTGGAAGTTTGGATAACTAAACCATTGTTAAATGGTATTTGGAAAAAAATGGCTTGCCAGTAGTTGGTTCCTTTTTGCCATTTTGGTTCGAGGTAAGGTCCGATGAAGTCAGCACCCCTAGTTTTTTTGGTGGTGATGCTTGGCTTGAACCTCCTCAACTACATCGACCGCTACATCCTGAGTTCCAATCTGCCTGCGATTGGCAAAGAGTTGATCGAGGGTAGACCAGCCTTTGCTGGTTGGGAAGACTCGCTGAAGGGAGTCTTGGCAAGTGCCTTCATGCTTTCTTTCATGCTTTCCGCACCTGTATTCGGCTGGCTTTCGGCACGGATGTCCAGAACCAGGCTGATCGCCGTGGGGGCGGCAACTTGGAGTATTGCCTGCGGATTGGGTGGTTTATCGGGGCGAGTTGAGGCGTTCTCCCGTGATTCCGGATTGGCTTGGACCGCTGGACCTGATTCGGGCTTTGCGGCGGCTTTGTTGGGTGGATTTGGTTTTCTGCTTTTGACGCGTTGCTTGGTTGGAATCGGGGAGGGGGCCTACGGGCCTGCTGCCCCCGCAATCCTCTCCGACCTTTTTGAGGAAAATCGCCGCGGATGGGTCATTGGTTGTTTTTACATCGCCATTCCGGTCGGTGGGGCATTGGGCTATATCTTGGGCGGCCACCTGGGTTGGCCCGATTCGTTTTTCTGGGTGGTTCCACCTGGTTTGATTTTGGCCATTTGGTGTTGGATTTTGTTGGATCCTGCATCCAAAAAAAATGCGGAAATATTAAAGGATTCTGTTACCAAAATCAGTAGCCAAGCAGGGGGGGGACTGTTTGGTGATTACCTAAAACTTTTGCTTTGTCGAACCTACTTGCTGAATGTGATTGCTTACACCGCATGCACGTTTGTGGTCGGTGGTATTGCTGTTTGGCTCCCAACCTATGTGATTGAAAATCGGCAGGCAGCCTCATCGGAAACTGGTAATCAATGGATCGGCGGGATCACGGTCTTGGGTGGCCTGCTTGCCACCGCTTGCGGAACTTGGCTGGCTGAATGGTTTTCTGGCAAGGTGCGGGGTAGCCATATGGTGGTATGCGGAATGGGAATGTTGATGGGATTTCCCGCACTTATTGCGGTGACCTTGGTTCCTTTCCCTTCGGCTTGGTTTTTCGTTTTTTTGGCTATCTTCGGTTTTTTCCTTTGCACAGGCCCTAGCAATACGGTTCTTTTGAACGTCTGTTCGGCCCGTTTGCGTGCCCCGGCAATGGCGCTGTGCATTTTTTTGATCCATGCGTTGGGTGACACGATCAGCCCGACCATTATTGGATTAATCAGCGACCGCAGCCTTGGAGGATTGGATACCGCCTTCCAGGCAATCAGTGTTTTGGCGTTGATTTCAGGATTGGTCTGGCTTTTCGCTGCCGCAACCCAAGATGCGGATGTTGCCAGGGCAAGGGAGGAGGATCGCTTGGCCGTGGAG
>CAWUOE010000069.1:0-12112 GCA_963923355.1 uncultured Gemmataceae bacterium
CCAAATGGTGCAGCAACTTGCTGGTGTCTGCACCGGTGAATCGCTGGTCACCCTCGCGAGCCTCACCATGGATGACACGGGCTTTTCGGCCAGCGATGCGTTCCAAACGTGCCAACACATCCAGCAAAGTGGCGGTTTCACCACCACCAAGGTTGTAGGTCTCCCCCACCGGAGCCTCGATCACCGCAACCAGTGCGGCGACACAATCCTCAACAAACGTGTTGCCCCGGACCTGCTGACCATCGCCAAAAACAGTAATGGGCTGCTCATCGAGGAGAGCACGGACAAACTTGTTGTAGGCCATATCGGGCCTTTGCCTCGGGCCGTAGACGGAGAAGAAACGGGTGACCACCAGTGGAAGCCCTCGCTCCTCCTGATGGCTGCGGCACAGAAGTTCCCCCGCCAATTTGGTAACACCATATGGTGAACAAGGCCTTGTCGGGAGCGTCTCGTCCCCCGAGGCATTTTTGCCGTACACGGAGGAAGTTGATCCGTAAACAAACCGCCGCAGGCCAGGGAGCGCGCCCACGGCCTCGAGCAGGCGCTGTGTGGCTGTGAGATTGCAAGAATTATAGAGATCAAAATCTGTCCAGCTGCGCACCAAGCCCGGCATGGCCGCCAGGTGAAAAACGACCTCAGTCCCTTGAAGGGCCTGGTCCAATGAATCGGTCCGCAAGTCCAGGGAATGGAAACGGAAGCGAGGGTGGGGAAGCAACCCCATCAGATTCGCTTCCTTCAAGGGTCTGGGGTAGTAGGGAATAAAAGCATCGACACCAACAACCTGATGGCCATCGCGCAATAGCTTTTCACACAAATGGGAACCAATAAATCCAGCCGCACCGGTAACGAGGCACTGCATGGGGAATCCTTCCCTGGGCCTAGGGCATCCTTGCCCCGATCCAATCCGGTCTAAGCCTTTATGGGTCCAGACCGGGCGGCGGAAGTCTACCCACCCGGCCAAACCAACCGCAACCTGAACCTCGGCAGGCGGTTGGTCCCCTTATTCGCTTCGACAGAAGGCCCCCCAAGCATCCACTCGTTCTATTTCGATGAATTTTTTACCTTGGCCAGTTTGCCCTGAAGCATCTCCAACGCCGGTGAGGGTAGAAACTTTTCCAGGTTTCCTCCAAATGCGGCTATCTGTTTGAGGAGGGAACTGCTGAGGTGGGAATATATATCTTTAGCCATTAAGAAAACTGTTTCTATATTTGAGTCAAGCGTCATATTTGCAAGAGACATGGTGAATTCGTATTCCATGTCAGAGGTAGTCCTTAAACCACGGAGCATGCAATTGGCTTTTATTTCCCGGACAAAATGAACGGCCAGGCCGGTAAACGGCATCACCTCGACATTTTTGTGCTCTTTGACCACTTCACGCACCAACCGGACGCGCTCTTCCAAACTGAAAAGGGGTGCCTTGTCCGGATTGATACCCACGGCAACAATCACTCGATCGAAAACCCGGCTACCCCTCTCGATGATGTCCACATGGCCCAAATGAATCGGGTCAAATGTTCCGGTGTATACCGCAATCCGGCTCATGGCAGACTCTCCTGCTTCCCTTGAAAGACTTTCAAGCCCGGTCAGGCCCGCACCTCAACCAAGACATCCCGCACAGCTTCACTCATCTGGTCCATATCTGCATGGTTGTTGTATCCATGGGGGGAAAATCGAAGATTCCCCATGCGGTAGTTTGCTGTGACGCCGCGTTCTCGCAGTTTTTTCAAAACCTCCGGATATTTGGCTGGTGGCAAGCCGGGAATTCTGGCCGCAATGATTCCCGACCAAGCGCCCTCTTCGCGGGGACTGACGATTTCCATGTCCAAGGATGCCAATTCCTGTGCGATGCGATCGGTTAGAAAACGGATCCTTTCAAGCCATTGCGGCGGTGGAGCCTGACGGAGGAAAGCAATGCTCCGCCCGAGGGCCGAGACCAAGCCTGGGTTGATCGTTCCGCCCTCGTATCGTTTGGAACTGCGGGCAAGCGGGGGAAACTCGTGACGGAAGCTGAACGGTTCCTCCACACTGTGCCAGCCAACGGACGTAGGGCGGATTCGGTCACGCCACGCCTCATCCAGATACAAAAAGCCAATCCCCTGGGGCCCCAACAACCATTTGCTGCCACCACAGGCTACCCCATGGATGCCCAATTCCTTGGGCCGTAAAGCAAAGGGACCTAGTCCCTGTATGGCGTCCACCATCAAAAAAACCCCTCGGCGTTTGCACACCTTCCCCAATTCGGCCAAGTCGGCGCGAAAACCGCTGCCGTACTGCACGTGGCTGATGGACACCATGCGGGTGCGTTGATCCATTCCGGCCTCTATCCGGTCGGGCGTTAACCGATTGGATTCAGCTTGAACCTCTCGAACGAAAACCCCGCGGGATTGCAGGTGCCTCCAAGGATGCAGATTGGTGGGGTATTCATCGGCTGGGACCACCACATTGTCACCCGGTTGCCATGGGAAACCTTCGGCAACCAGCGTCAAACCTTCGGTAGTGTTGCGGGTGTAACAAATCTCCTGGGCTGTCACACCCAACCAATCGGCCAATTCAGCACGGACCTGGTCCGCCCGCAAGTATCCGGCGTAGGAAGTGCCGATCGGGTCGGTGGCAGCCTTTCCCGCCCATTCCACCAAAGCCTCACGAGTGCGATCGGGCCATGGAGACACGCCCGCATGATCCAGATGGAGAGCTGGAACTCGCATTTCCCGACGCATCCGATCCCAGACCGTTTCGTTCGTTCCCGGGGTGGATTCTTCCGTGGTAGACTGGGGCATTGTTTTATCGGTCAGTTGCAGGGCTTTTTGTGGACACCTATTCACAACCAGGCGAAATCCGTTTTCGCGTTGGCAGTATTCCTGTTGTTATTCAACCATATTTCTGGCTGACGGCGGTCATTCTTTCCAGCGGCTGGTTCAACATGGAACCAAGGCCCTGGCCTGTTTTCACTTTCATTCTCGGGGTTTTTGTCTCCATTCTTTTCCATGAACTAGGTCATGCCTGGGCCGGGATGGCTTTTGGAGCGAGGCATTTGCTGATCCGTCTGACCGGAATGGGGGGTGAGGCTGTTGGCGCCAACATCAGCTCCCATTGGTGGAAACGGGTGCTGGTCACCTTTGCCGGGCCCGCCATCCAACTTGCCTTGGCTGGTTTATTGCATGTTTTGATTTTCCGGACGGAATTCCTGGGAAAAGAACACCCCATTTTTGCCATTTTTATTTTCCAGGTTTATCTGGTGAGCCTGCTGTGGGGACTGATCAATTTGATTCCCATCTTCCCGCTTGATGGCGGAAGTATTGTCCTGGAAATCCTCCAGAGGGTTATTCCCAACCAAAGTGAAAAGTTGTCGGCCCTGCTTTCCATCTGCCTGCTGATCGGGATCATTTACTATGTCTACAATTTTGCCAATCAATATTTCAGCATCTTCAACATGTTGATCCTGGGCCTGCTGGCCATCACCAACCTGGAAAGGCTGCAACGGGCAACCGCCCGCCGGGATGACAGCGCCGATTGGAGAAGTTGATCCCCACCAGCGAATGATTGCCAGCCGACCATCAGGACCAAACCATGCCAGCCGTCGCATCCAACCGAGTCGTTTGCTCCGGAATCATCGTGACCGACCATGTTTGCGCGCCGGTGGAACATATGCCCGCCGCGGGAGAGCTGATACTAACCGACACGATTGACCTGACTTTGGGCGGGTGCGCCGCCAATGTCTCCACCGCCCTGGCCAAACTGGGGATTCAAGCCCGGTTGGTGGGCCGGATAGGCGATGACATCGCCGGGGTGGTGGTGCGGGAACTGCTTGAAAAAGCCGGCGTTGATACCCGGGGACTGATCCGCAGCAATGGGATTGCCACCAGCCAAACCCTGATCGTGAATGTGAAGGGCCAGGATCGGCGCTTCATCCACACCTATGGAAGCAACAGCCGTTTTGTCGCCTCAGATATTCCCCTCGAACCGACACCCGAAATTCTTTATCTGGGTGGGTATCTCCTGATGCAGGCTTGCCGACCCGAGGAACTGGCCCCTGTCTTGAAAAAAGCAAGAGCCGGCGGAGCCAAAACCATTCTGGATGTGGTGACCCCAGGCAAGGCAGATTACCTGCCCTGGCTGGAACCGGTGCTTCCCGAGGTGGATTATTTTCTTCCCAATGACCATGAGGGCCACCTGATCACCGGGCACTCCTCACCCTTGGAGCAAGCGCGGCTTTTCCGAAAACTGGGTGCCAAACATGTGTTGATCACCCAGGGGGACAAAGGAACCTTGTGGTTGGGTGACAATATCCACCTGGAGGCGGACATTTTCCGCGTGCCTTTTGTGGATGGTTCGGGATCGGGTGATGCATTTGCCGCGGGTTTGATCTTGGGACTTCTGGAAAAAAAGTCCGTCGAGGAGACTCTCACCACTGCCAGTGCCGTGGGCGCCAGTTGTGTGCGCGCCCTTGGAACAACCCAAGGGATTTTCACTCGGGCGGAATTGGACCTGTTTTTGGCCGGAAACCAATTGCCCAAGAGAAAGATGGGTTAAACGATCAGGGCACAGCAACCTGGTCAAGAATGTGCCTGATGTGGTCCGCCAAATCCAGGGCCGTCCAACCCAAAGTTTCATCAGGCACCAATCGGTGGGATAGTACCGAGGGTGCGACTTTCTGGATATCCTCGGGAACGACAAATCCCCTGCCAGTCATCAAGGCCTTGGCTTGCGCCATCACCAACAAGGCCTGGGTGGCCCGGGGACTTGCCCCCAGTCTCAGCGGCTTGGACAATTCGCCTAAACGGGTCGCCTGCACCAAGTCGACCGCATAATCAGCCAGGCGGTGATCCACCTCCACCAATGCGCGGGCGGCTTGCAGCCTCGCCAGATCATCGGCATTGCAAATGACTTCATTCGGTCGCGGGGAGGACTGGTCCCATGCCTTGCCTTTTGCAAAATCCAGGGCCATGCGCGCCTCGGCCGCTTTGGGCGGATAATCCAAATCGATACGGGCCATGAACCGATCCTGCTGGGCTTCCGGCAGCGGGAAAACTCCCTCCATCTCAACGGGGTTTTGAGTGGCAACCACCATGAAAGATTCCGGCAGGGGCAATGGCTTGCCCCCCAGGGTGACCTGGCGCTCCTGCATCGCCTCAAGGAGGGCGCTTTGCACCTTGGCGGGTGCACGGTTGATTTCATCAGCCAACACCAGGTTGGCGAACAAGGGACCCCGGGAAACGCGCCATTCCATGCGGGCGGGATCGAACACTTCGGCCCCGGTGATGTCAGCGGGAAGCAAATCAGGGGTGAATTGGATTCGGCTGAAGCTGAGATCGAGACGGGCGGCCAAGGTTTTGCAAAGAAGTGTTTTTGCAACCCCGGGCACACCTACCAACAAGGAGTGGCCAGCACCCAACAGCGTGGCGACCAGGCTTTCTATGGCCCTTTCCTGACCCAAAACCACTTCGGCAAGCGCATCGCTGAGCCGTCGAATCCTCAGTTTTGCCCATTCCCATTCAGCGGGATTCGGGCCCATCTCGACACCCATGGTCATTGCCTCACTTGGATTTCTGATTTATACCTTGTTGGCGGAGGGCCCACACAAAAACACCCGCATCAACCCAGCAAAGACTTTGCACCATGGAATCTTGCCCCCCGCGTGAATGGTTTGAGCGGGAAGTCCGTTCCGCCCTGGCACGATTGCCCGACTCCCTACGCGACCGTTTGGAAAACCTGGTGGTGGATGTGGAGGAAGAACCGGACGACCAGACCCTGGTTGAGGCGGGATTCACCCCGGAAGAAATAGCAGCAGGCGAAACCCTATTCGGCCTTTATGAAACCCTTTTTGCCGGCTCAGGTTTGGAACCCGATGGGTCCCCTGGGGGGTCCCCCAAACGGATCCGCATTTTCACAGGCCCCCTTTTCGAAGCAACCGATTCCGAGGAATCCCTTCGGCACGAGGTTTGGATGACTGTGATCCATGAACTGACCCACCACTTTGGCTGGTCGGAGCGGGACATTGAATCCTTTGAGGCGGGCCTTCAAAAACCAGAAGGTATTTTTCAACCGCCGGGCGAAGAGGGGCCCAGATGATACAACAAACCACTCAAGATTTTAATGCTGTTTTGGGAGTCCATGCATGCGCCAGAATTCCACCAAAGCCCTGTTGAGGGCTGGCAAACCAGCTTTGGGAACTTGGCTATCGATGTGCAATCCCATGGGGACCCGCATGCTGGCAAGCGCGGGTTGGAACTGGCTGACACTGGATTTGGAACACACCGGAACCTCGTGGGAATCCGCTGCCCACCTATGCGGTTTAATCGCGGACCAAGGGTGCGCCCCTCTCATCCGAGTCCCCAGCAACCGGCACGATCATATCAAGCGTGCCCTGGATATCGGCGCATTCGGTGTGGTGGTACCCATGGTCAACAGTGTGGAGGAGGCGAGGCACGCTGTCGCCGCCTGCAAATACCCACCGGTTGGAAACCGTTCCGTGGGGGGCAGCCTGCACGCCATGCATTTTCAAGCCAGGCCCGCAGATTATTTTCGCAGGGCTGATGAAGAAATTTTGGTGGTTCTGCAGTGTGAACATATCGATGCAGTGCGGAATGCCGATGCCATTTTCGGTGTTCCCGGAATAGACGCGATCTTCGTGGGCCCCAACGACCTGGCGGCCAGCATGCGGGGCAAGGATGGGTCTCCGCCCACCACCGAGGCAACGGCCAAAGCCCATGCAGATATCCTGGCAGCTTGCCAGAGGCAAAAAGTGGCCCCCGGGTTCCACGCCATGAATCATTTGGAGGCGGTCAAACTGCTCGCGGATGGCTGGAAATTTGTCGCGGTAGCAAGCGATTTGCGTTTTTTGGGGGACGGGGCGACGGAAGCCTTGAAAACCGTCGGGCTGGGATCCGGCGAAGGCATGGCCCGGTACTAACGGCCTTTTCAGGAGGAAACCGGGAAAACCCATTCCCCCTCTCCGGAGCGGGTCAGGGGGAAAACCCTTACCACAGAGGGACGCAGAATTGGCCCGTAGAGGTGGGGAAACCCTTTACCGACCCCCGGGTCCTCGACCCGAAGTTCGCCTAACAAGCGGGATGGATCGATCTCAACCACCCACAAATTGGGGGCCGTTTTCAGGAACTGGTTGGCCACCCAAGCCACTTGGTCCCCAAAGGAGAGGTGGACAAAACCCTCTGTTTCCAGGCTGGCGGGATGGTACTCCCCTGCACTGTCCCATTCGATGGGGTTGGTCACCAGGTGGTAAAGCATTTCAATCCGGCTTGGGAAGGCCGACCCCCATGGCTTTCAATCGCTGCACCTTTTCCTTGACGGCTGGCTGGTCGGGCCGAACCAACAAGGCCCTTTCGTAGAGGACCAGTGCCCGATCCGGGCGGTTCATCTTTTCATAAACCTCACCCAATTGAGCCAAAGCGAGTGGTTCATTGGGATCGACCGCCAATGCTTGCTGAAGACGGGCCTGGGCCTTGGGTAAGTCGCCCCCCTGCAGATAAAGCCATCCATCCTCGGCATAAGCGGCGGATGACCGCGGATTGCCAGCCAACCAGCCTTGCACCATTTTGGATGCCTCGTCGCGATGACCGGAATTGGCCATCAGCATGACCAAGGCATGGCGGCTAGGAGCATGGTCGGCCCGCAGATTGAGGGCGGTGCGATAGGATTGTTCCGCCAAATCGAGGCGCCCCACTTTTTCCTGGCATCTGCCCGCCTGGTACCACCACTCCGGGTTGGCAGAATCCAATTTGATGGCGGCGTTATAAGTCTCGAGGGCCTCGCGCCATTTTCCATCATGGACCAACTTCTGCCCGTCCCTGCCGAATTCCTGCGCTTGCTCGTTGGTATCCGGCGGTTTTTCCTGCAACATGCGCGAAACGAATTTAGAGGGGCTTTCACCGGTGGCGACTGGCCCAGGTTGGCCAGGGGAGGTGCAGCCCGTCACGAGGGCGATCAATCCCCCGCAACAGATGGGCAACGCCTTGCCTTTTTGCCACCTCATCCTGAATCAACTCCGCTGAAAGAGGGCGGACAAACCCAGCGGGCCAATACCCTTGGATTGGCCCATCTGTAAAGGCCTTTCACCGCTGGATCGACCGGCCAAAACAATCGAAACATCCTGGTGACAGTTGCCCTAAACAAAATCCTAGAATAGGTTTAGGAAAAACGCCCAAGGAGATTTCAACGTGCATTTCCCTTGCCTGTTTTCTGGCTTGGTGGCGGTGTTGGGGCTTTGGAATCCCCTTTCCGGACAGGAACCAATCCCATCCGCCGAGGTTCGGATTATCCGGAACCTGGCCTATGTGGATGGAAACCAAGCCCACCCCTCGAAACACCGACTGGATCTGTATCTGCCGTCTGGCAAATCCTGCTTTCCCGTGCTGTTTTTTGTCCATGGCGGTGCCTGGGTCCATGGCGACAAGGATTTTCTGGGGCTTTACTCAGGCCTTGGAAAAGCGTTCGCCCGGCAAGGCGTGGGAACCGTGGTGATCAATTACAGACTTACCCCAGAGGTGAAACATCCCGAGCACGCCCGGGACGTTGCCCGGGCCTTTCAATGGACCTGTGACCATATCGCTGAATATGGCGGAGACGTGGAAAGAATGGTCCTGTGCGGGCATTCCGCCGGAGGGCATTTGGTCAGTCTGGTTGCCTGCAATGAAAAATTGCAAAAGGAGGCTGGGATCGATCCACGGCGAATCCAAGCTGTGGTTCCGCTTTCAGGTGTTTTCAAGGTTCGAAAAGGATTCCTGCCCCCGGTTTTTCCACCGGATGGTTTTGGCCTGAACCCTTCCCCTGTGGATTTGGTCAGGAAGGGGCTACCACCCTTCATTCTGGTTTACGCAAGCGGTGATTTGCCCACCTGTGGGAAGTCGGAATGCGCATCCTTTGCGGGGGAGCTGAAGAAGTGCGATGTGCCTGTCACCAATATCGAATTGAATGGCACCCACCTGACCACCCTGCTTCAAGCGGGGCAAACCGGCAGCCCTGTGATGAAGGCCATCCTGAAAGCGCTTCATGAAACCCGCCCGCCGAAAGCAAAATCCATGGGAGCAGAACCTTGAATGGAGGCAAACCAATTGTCGGCAGGCTCGCCCCTTCGCCAACCGGATTGTTACACCCCGGGCATGCCAGTTCCTTGTCGCTGGCATGGCTGAGTGCCCGGTCCAAGGGGGGCTCGATCCACCTCCGGCTTGAGGATATTGATGATTCACGGTGCAAACCAGAGTTGTTCGCAGGGATTGAGGAAGATTTGAAATGGCTGGGAATTGATTGGGACGATGCGCCCCTGATTCAAACCAGGCGTTTAAATGCCCACCGGGAAGCCCTGGATCGCTTGATAGCCCAAGAGGCGGTTTATCCGTGTACCTGCTCGCGTGCGGATATCGAGCGGGCCGCCAGCGCCCCACAAACCGGTGAACCTGCGGTTAGCCATTCACGCCGATATCCGGGGACCTGCTCATCCCGGGCAAGTGGAGAAGCAACGGCCTTGCTGGCACGGGGCATTGCTTTCTGCTGGCGATTACGGCAACCCAAGGATGGTTGGCCAAGTTTTCATGACGGGCTACAGGGGGCGGTGGAGGGCACCATTGCCGAAAAGGAAGGTGATTTTATCGTTTGGCGGGCAGCCAAAGGGAATCAGTCCGGGGGGCCCTCCTACCAATTGGCGGTGGTGGTGGATGACGCCTTCCAGCATGTGAACGAGGTGGTGCGGGGCGAAGACCTTCTGGACTCCACGCCCCGGCAAATCGCTTTGATGCAACTGCTGGGAATCGAGGTTCCCGACTACTTCCACGTCCCCCTGGTTGTGGACACGGAGGGCAGGAGACTGGCTAAAAGAGCTGGCTCGATCAGCCTCAAACACTTGCGGGAAACGGGTAACCGACCGGAAAGTGTGATGGGAAAGATAACACAGCTTTGGGGAGTCAATCCCGGTGGCGGACCGTTGGCCCTTTCGGATTTGCTCCCAGGATTTGATTGGGGCAACATCCGGATGAAAAACCCTGTCTGGCCCGTTTGAAACCTGTCAGGCCAATATGGGCTTGATCACCTCGCCGGCCACATCGGTCAGGCGGAAATCACGACCGTTGTAGCGGTAGGTCAAGCGGGTGTGATCAAGGCCCAGCAAATGCAGGATGGTGGCGTGCAGGTCGTTCAGGTGGACGCGGTCCTGGGCGGCCTTGAAACCGACCTCATCGGATTCACCGTGGGTGTACCCACCCTTCACCCCCCCACCGGCCATCCAGGCAGTGAAGCAATGGGGATTGTGGTCGCGCCCGGGCTTTTCGGATATCTGGGCAATGGGCAGGCGGCCGAATTCCCCGCACCAGATCACCAGGGTATCCTCCAGCATCCCGTTACGGGCCAAGTCGGCAAGCAGGGCGGCAACCGGCTGGTCGGTTTCACCGGCGAATTGGGCATGGTTGCCTTGAATGTCGTTGTGGCCGTCCCAGCTTCGCTGATTCTCCATGCCGCCCGAATAGATCTGGACGAAACGGGTCCCACGCTCCACCAACCGGCGCGCCAGAAGACATTGGCGGGCGAAGTGATCACACTTGGGATCCCCCACCCCGTACATTTTTCGGGTGGATTCCGGCTCGTTGTCTATGTCCATCACTTGGGGCGCTGCCGCTTGCATCCGGAAAGCCAACTCAAAACTGTCGATTCGGGCCGCAAGGTCGGATTCAGCCTCCCGGCCTTGCAAATGAAGGCGGTTCAATTTCCAGGAAAGGTCCAATTGGCGTCGCTGGGTCGCTCCATCCAGATCGGCTGGGCGTTTCAGGTTGTCGATCGGCTCACCGGCAGGTTTCAGGTGTGTTCCCTGGTAAACCCCGGGCAGAAAGCCCGCACTCCAATTGGCGGCATGTCCCTTGGGCAAGCCACGCCCCTTGGGATCGCTCATGACCACAAAGGCGGGCAGGTCAGCCCCCTGGCTACCCAAACCGTAGGTGACCCATGACCCCACGCATGGGAATCCCATCCGGGCCAATCCGGTATTCACCGCAAACAGGGCTGGCGAATGGTTGTTGGACTCGGTGAAGCAGGAGTGGATAAAGCTCATCTTGTCCACATGCTCACCCAGGTAAGGGAAGATGGAGGAAACCATCTTGCCGCTCTGGCCGCGCTTGGTGAACTGGAAAGGAGATTGCATCAAATTGCCTACCGCGTTCTTGAAAAACCCGGTGGTGTCCTTGAATCCGGAATCAAATTCCTTGATGGATTTCCCGTTCCATTTGGTCAGGCCGGGTTTGAAGTCCCACGTATCCACATGGCTGGGTCCGCCATTCACAAAAATCCAGATCACCCGTTTGGCCTTGGGGGTGAAATGAGGGTTTTTAGGAGCCAGAGGGTCCACTGTGCGGCCGCTGATTCCGCCAGTATCGGCAGCTTGAGAGCGACCGAGCAGCCCCTCCTGTCCCAGAAGGCCCAAAAGGCCCAGGGCCCCGAACCCGCAGCCGGCCCGGTTGAGCCAATCGCGCCGGTCCATGCTCTGAAATGGGAGAAGCGGGTCCATGACTCACTCCACAAAGACAAATTCGTTCATGGAAAAAATGGTCTGACACAGGTCGGCCAAAGCCAGCCTGCGTGAATCCTTGGCAGTACCTTTTTCCGCGAGCTGCCGGTCCAAGAATTCCAAGGCGAGTTGGCTCTCCTCTCGGGTGGGACTACGGCCCAGCGCCACCCGGAAAGCTTTGTCGATTGTCACTTTCCATTCGGCATCAGGGCCCAGGCGATCCGCGAAGGCGAGGGCATAGGACCGGACCTGGGGTCCGTTTAAAAACGCCAAAGCCTGGGGCGCCACAGTGGTGTTGGACCGCTGGCCGATACTGACCAAATGCTCCGGCCAATCGAACAGCATCATCATCGGTATGAGGCCGCTGCGCTTGATAAAGAAATAAACGCTCCGGCGTTTCATGTTCTGGTCCATGGTCCCGGGACCGAACTCGCGCAGGTCCAATTGGCCTGACACTGCCAACAACGAGTCGCGAATCGGTTCGGCCTCCAGACGCGCAGGCACCCGCCGCCAGAGCCACTGGTTTTCCGGGTCCTTGGCCAACCTTTCCTGGTCTGTCTGGGAGGATTGCCTGTAAGTGGCGCTGGACATGATCAGCTTGTGCATCTT
>CAWUOE010000070.1:0-11959 GCA_963923355.1 uncultured Gemmataceae bacterium
TTGGCATTTCGCACGCGGGTCAACATGTCCGCGATCGTGTCGGTCATCATGGCTGAACAAACTCCAAAATCCCTGATCGATGCGGTGTTACCAGCTTGCCTTGCGCACGCCGGGAATGAGCCCTTCGCTGGCCAAGTTCCTGAAGCAGATGCGGCAGATGCCGAACTTGCGGTAAACAGCGCGGGGCCTGCCGCACAGGCGGCAACGCATGCGGATACGAATTCTCTCGCGAGGGGCCATGACTTTGCTGGCCTGGCGATCCTCAGGCTTCTTCTGGATTTCCTTGTGGTGCTCTTCCAACCGGGCGAGCGCCTTTCTGAAACCCGCGTTTTTGCCGTCGGTGGCCATGATCCTGTACTCTCCGCTGCCTTCCGCTGTGCCAAATTCCAACTATATCGCGTTTCGTCAGATCCCGCGCCCCGGGTCAGTCCCTGAAGGGCATGCCGAAAGCCCGCAGCAGTTCGCGAGCCTCGTCATCCTTGGAGATGGAAGTGACAATGGTCACATCCAGACCTTGGGTGAAGGTGATCTTGTCCGGATTGATTTCGGGAAACACGGCCTGCTCGGTCAGACCCATGCTGAAATTGCCATTCCCGTCGAAGCTCCGGGGATTGACCCCCCGGAAGTCACGGATACGGGGCAGGGCCAGATTGATCAGGCGGTCGAGGAATTCATACATCCTCTTGCCGCGGAGAGTGACCCTGCACCCGATCTCGTTGCCCTGACGCAACCGGAAACCGGAAACGGCTTGGCGAGCCTTGGTGACTTGGGGGCGCTGGCCAGCTATCTGGCCAAGCTGCTCGGCAGCCTGCTCCATGCGGGATTTCTCCTGCAGGGCCTTGCCGACACCCATGTTCAAAACAATTTTCTGAAGCTTAGGCAGGCTGTTGACGTTCGTCCGACCCAGCTTTTTGGCCAGGACGGGAACGATCTCACTGCGGTACTTCTCCAAAAGCCGAGCCATCGGAACTCACCCCTCCAGGGTCACTTCGTCGCGTACTTGGGGTTCGCCTTGGCGATAACGCGCAGGACGCCGGAGCGACCGGCCTTCTTGCACCCCTTGCAAACCAGTTGTTTCACACCGTCGGCTGTGTAGGCGATGCCGGTACGGGCGCCCTTCTTGCAGGATGCGCAGTAAAGCTGCACATTGCTGCAATCCACCGGGAGCTCGACCGAAAGACGACCACCTTGCGTGTTCTTTCCGGGGCGAACGTGCTTGTAGGTACGGTTCACACCCTCGACCACCAGTTTACCCTTGGATGGGATGGTGCGCAGAACCTTGTGAGGCTTGTTGTCCCGGTTGTCACCGGCGATCACAACGACCAGATCGCCTTTTCTGATGCTCATGACTTGCTCCCTTGGATCGATCGCGGCAGGGGCCGGATCAGACCACTTCCTCCGACAGGTTGGTGATCTTGGCAAAGGCCTTCTCGCGCAGTTCACGGGCAACTGCCCCGAAAATGCGCGTGCCCATGGGTTCGTCTTCCTTGTTGAGAAGGACGATCGCGTTCCGGTCGAACCTGACATAGGTGCCGTCGGCGCGGCGGGTCGCCTTCTTGCAGCGGACCACCACGCCACGAACAACCTGGCCCTGCTTGACGTCACCGCCCGGGTTGGCCTTTTTGACGCTGGCGATGATCACATCACCGAGACCGGCGTAGCGCTTGCGGGTCCCGCCCAGCACCTTGACGCACATGCATTCCTTGGCGCCCGAGTTGTCGGCCACATCGATATAGGTGTACATCTGAATCATTGGTCAATCTCTCAGCAATGGTTCAACGCGTCAGGAGGCGGCAACCTCGCCCAGGTTGCTGCCGGCGGCGCGTTTCACCACGCGGACCAGACGCCAGCTTTTTGTCTTGGAAATCGGCCGGGTTTCCATGCACTCGACGGTGTCGCCGATCTTGGCGTCGTTCTTCTCATCGTGGGCGATGAGGACTGTGCGGCGACGGATAATCTTGCCGTAACGAGGGTGGGGAACCTGACGGGGGACCTCAACCCTACAGGATTTCTGCATTTTGTCGCTGGTCACCACACCGATCACGGTGCGACGCTCGTTGCGATTGGATTCGGCCTTGGGAGCCGCTGCTTTGTCCGCCATCTCAAACCCCTGTTCTGAAGCTGTTTCCGTCTTCGCGATTATTTCTTGCCGGCCCCGGCCTTGCCCTTGGATTTCTCAGCCTTGGGTTTACCCTTGGCCTTTCGTTCCATGGCGGCCTGACGGGATTTCTCATTCTTCTCAATCAGTTGCCGGCGGGCCTGGGTTGCAGCCTTGAGCCCCTCAACCATGGCCTTTTTGGCGTTGGCGGCCGCGGTCTTCACGGAAGCCTGGGCGTCCTGCACGGTTTTCTCGTGAAGGATGGTCTTCAGACGGGCGAGGGCCCTTCGTGCGGCCAACAGCTCGCTGGTGGCGCTTAGGCGGTTGGTTGCCTGCTGCATGCGCAGGTCGACGATGCGCCGGGCCAGGTCCGCAAGCAGCATGCGGCGCTGCTCGTCGCCGAGCGAACGCATTGCCTGGGCTTTCCAACTCTTGTCCGCCATGTTCCTGAAACTCCAACCCGGTCGCGATGAATCCAGCCGACTTGTATCAACCCACGGAAGGTTTGCGGGTGACGAAACGGCACCTGTAAGGCATCTTGTACGCCACCTTGGCAAACGCAGCGCGGGCAGTCGCCTCGGGCACGCCGCCCAATTCGAACAACACCATGCCGGGCTTCAGCACGGCAGCCCAGAACTCCGGCTCGCCTTTGCCCTTACCCATACGGGTTTCCAAGGGAATGGCGGTGACGGACTTGTGGGGGAACACCCGGATGAACATCTTGCCCTCGCCACGGATGGCATGGGCCAAGGTGATACGACCGGCCTCGATGGTCTGGGCGCTCAGCCAGCCACCCTCAAGGGTTTGCAGGCCATACTCGCCGTAAGACACCGTGTTGCCCCGGCAGGCGTTACCTCTTACCTTGCCGCGCTGGCTTTTTCGAAACTTTACCCGTTTGGGCATGAGAGCCATCGCTCTTCTCCTCTGTCAGGTAGTCGCCGTTGTTGACCCACACCTTGATACCGATGTTTCCCTGGGCGGTGGCCGCCTCGGAGAAACCATAATTCACCTTCGCACGGAGGGTGCTGAGGGGAATCGACCCCAGCATGCCGCTCTCGCACCTGGCCATTTCAGCCCCGCCCAAGCGGCCGGATAACTGGATGCGCACACCGCGCGCACCGCCACCCATGGTTGTTTCCATGGATCGCTTGAGGGTACGGCGGAAACTCTGGCGCTTCTCGAGCTGGTCGGCAATGTCCTCGGCCACCAACTGGGCGTCGACCTGAGGATTGGCCACCTCGACCGTCTTGACCTCGATCAGGCGGTTGGTGAGGTTTTGGAGCTGGTTGGTCAGTTCCTCGACCTTGGCTCCCTTGGGCCCGATAATGACACCCACCTTGGCAGCGCTGATGCTGACGATCACCTTCTCGCGGGTACGCTCGATGCGGACGCTCGAGATGCGGGCATCGCGGTAATTCTTCTTGATGTGCCGACGGATCTTCTGGTCCTCAACCAGGAGATCAGGGTATTCCCTCTTGGTGGCGCTCCAGTGGCTCTTCCAGTCGAGCTTCACGCCATTTTCAAGGGTCACCCCGGTCCGGAAACCGTTCGGATTGACCTTCTGACCCATCAGACACCCCTCCAACTCGGACAACCTTCCGGCGTCCGCAAATTACCAGTCATTTACGATTAAAAACCCAAGCCCACGTGGATATGGGAAAGGCGTTTCATGATCGGGTAAGCGCTACCGCGGGCCCGCGGCATGCTGCGCTTGAGAACGGGGCCGCCATCCACGCGGGACTCGACGACGACCAATTCCTCGACGTCCTCGATCTCCTTGAAACGGGCATTGCCCACGGCGCTCTTCAGCACCTTCTCCATCAACCGCGCGCTGCGAGTGATTTCGAAGGACAGCAACTGAAGGGCCTCGTCGGCAGTCTTGCCACGGATCAGGTCGGCGTAGAGGCGGATCTTGCGGGGAGACATACCGGCGTAGCGGTAGGTCGCCCGAGCCAAAACCCTGTCTTCTTGTTTCTTGCCGCTCATCGCTCAACTCTCCAGTCCGCCTCTCAACAGGCGGGCAGGTTCAACCCTTCAGATTACTTGCCGGCTGCCTTTGCTTTGCCGGTGTGCCCACGGAAGGTGCGGGTGGGCGAAAACTCGCCCAACTTGTGACCGACCATGTCCTCGGTCGCATACACCTTGATGAACTGTTTGCCATTGTGGACCATGAAGGTCAGGCCCACGAAGTCGGGAATGATGGTGCAGTCGCGGGCCCAAGTCTTGATGGGATCGCGGTTGCCCTTGGCCTTCAGCTTTTCAACCTTCTCGAGTAGCCGAAGGTCGACGTAAGGACCTTTTTTCAGCGATCTTCCCATCAGTCATGCGGCTTGGGGCCGCCCTCCAACCTGCTGTGCCTTGCGAACCGTGTTCCCAACCCGAATCAACTGCTCAGGCCGCGAGGGCCCGGACGACGACGACGGATGATCGCCTTGTTGCCCGGCTTCCTCTTCTTGCGGGTCTTGCCACCCTTGGCGAGCACACCCGTCGGGGAGCAAGGATGACGACCTCCGGCCGTGCGCCCCTCACCGCCACCCATGGGGTGGTTGACAGGGTTCATCGACACACCACGGTTGTGGGGCTTGCGACCCAGCCAGCGCTTGCGACCAGCCTTGCCCAAACTGATGTTCATGTGGTCGGCGTTGCCGAGAACGCCAATGGTGGCCCGGCAATCGGAGGGCACGCGGCGCATTTCGCCACTGGGCAGGGTCACCTGGGCCCATTTGCCTTCGCGTGCGGTGAGCACCGCGGAGCAACCGGCGGAGCGGGCCATTTGCCCACCGCGCCCAGGCTGCAATTCGATGTTGTGAACAGACATACCCAGAGGAACCTTGCGCAGAGGCAGGCAATTGCCCACCTTGGGCTCGGCAGCCTCACCCGACTCGACCTTGTCCCCGGCCTTCAGTCCCTGGGGCGCCAGAATGTAGCTCTTGGTGCCGTTGGTGTATTCAACCAATGCGATACGGGCCGAGCGGTTGGGGTCATACTCAATGGCGATCACATTGGCGACAACGCCATCCACGGAGCGCTTGAAGTCGATCAGGCGATACCGCCGCTTGTGGCCACCCCCGCGGAAACGGGTGGTGATGATACCCTGGTTATTGCGCCCGCCACTCTTGACGAGCGGACGAAGCAGCGACTTTTCCGGCTTGCGACGACGATCAGTCAACTCGGAGAAGTCGCTGACCGACATCTGCCGCCTGCCTGGCGTCACCGGTTTGAATTGCCTGACTCCCATCCCCAATCTCCTAATTGGCCGTCAAACGGCTCAGAACAATTCGATAGGCTTGCTGTTCACATCCAAGGTGACGTACGCCTTTTTCCAGTTGGCCAAGCGGCCCATACGGAAGCGGTACGACCGGGTCTTGCCACGGCAGTTCATGGTGCGAACGTGCTTCACTGTCACGCCGAAAAGCACCTCGGCGGCCTTCTTGATCTCGGGCTTGGTGGCCCAGGGATTCACCTGGAAGGCGTAGGTACGGCCGGTCTCGGCCATGGCGTTCATCTTTTCCGTCACCAAGGGAGCCACGATCACCTGATGGGGATCAAGGTTCGGACCGCAGGGGCGGAGGGCGGCAGGTTGTTTCTTGGCGGACATTTTCGTGGTTCTCCTCGGTCTCAGGCGCCAGCTTTGGCCTTGGATCCCTTGCGCAGGGCCTCCAAGGCGTCGCGGGTCAGGACCAGGCGTTTTTGGCGCATGATGGTCAGGGCGTTGAATTCATTGACGGGCAGAACGGCTACGCCCTGAATGTTGCGCGAGGACAGCCACACCTTTTCGTTGGCCTTGTCCAAACCAACCAGGCAGGTGACGCCATCAATCCGCTTGTCATAGCCCTTGCCCACGGCATCCTTTTTCCCGCGGAGGTTCAGGGCGCCGAGGATCTTGTTCATCTGGCCGGTTTTGGCTTCCTGCAGGTCGAGTTTGTCCAGAATGACAGCCTCTTGGTCCTGCAGCTTGCTGAGCACTGCCATGCGGGTGGCCGCACGGACCGCCTTTTTGGGCATGTGGTACTCGTAGTCGCGGGGCTTTGGCCCCTTGGCGGTGCCACCACCCACGCGCTTGTTTGTTCGTTTGGTACCGGCACGGGCGCGACCTGTGCCCTTTTGGCGGAAGATCTTCTTGGTGCTACCTGCGACCTCGCCACGGCGAAGGGTCGAGTGGGTACCGGCACGCTTGTTGGCCAGTTGCATCAACACCACATCGTGAAGGAGTTGGCGATTGACTGTCCCGCCGAATTCGGCCGGATCAACCTGGACCGTCCCAACTTCTTTACCTTCGGTGTTCATCACCTTCAGGTTCAACATTGCCTCACCCCAACACTCTGGCACAAGCGTCAACAGGTACCTTTCCGCCACCCCGCTTCTTGAGTGGCGGCGGGTACCCTCGGCCCAAACTGTTTCTCCGGGAATGAACAGGGTCCGGCATTCGCCGGACCCTTGATTCCCACTGGCGGGTCTCAGGCCCCCGCTGTGAGCACGCGAATCTTGATATCCACACCCGCCGGAAGGCTAAGGCCCTTGTTGAGGGCTTCCACCGTTTTGCCGGTTGGTCGCAGGATGTCGATCAGTCGCTTGTGCGTGCGGATTTCAAATTGCTCACGCGATTTGCGGTCGATGTGGGGGCTGCGCAGCACCGTGTATCGCTCCACCCTAGTGGGGAGAGGGATCGGGCCGTGTACATCCGCCTCAGTCCGCTCGGCGGTTTCCGCAATCTCCTTGGCGGTACGATCCAACATTTCGTGATCGTAACCTTCCATCCGAATGCGAATCCGCATGCGCTCGTTCATGAAACCGCCTTCATTCCCGCCAGTATATTCCGTATTTCGAACCCGATCCTATCACAAATCCAAACAAAATAACACCAGTGACCATGCCACTGGCGGTCTTTTGCCTGGTCGTTAAATCAACCGGGAAGTTGCAAAACTATCGGATTCCTTTCGAGCCTGTCAAGGCAGGCTCATCATTCCCTCTCGCTCATTCCCCTATTTTTTCAGCGAGAATAGCCTGCAACCTAGCCCCAATCTCCCCATTTGACCAAACCCCGAAGCACGCCGGATCGATCAAAACCAACCTTTTCTGCATCGCTTCAGATTGATCCAAAGACCCAAAAGCCACCCATCGGTTGGTGGAACGGCCCGAATGCAGGGCCCGGAAACCTTCACCCAACGGAAAACCAACCGCTTGAGCCTTCAAGACGACCCTAGACGGCTCCAAACCTGATTGGAGGGATACCGGGAGACGGTAGAAGACCGGTTTGTACGATTCAGCCAAGGAATCCAACGGTTTAACTAGGTTACATTTCAGCTGTGACTCGCCTGTTAACACCATCCTTTTCTGCAATTGGACCACCCGGTCGGTTCGTTCAGCCATGCGCCTGTCATGCTCATCCAGCTGTGGTTCCAAAGCTGCCAGTTGCAGCGCACTGGGTGCAGACAGGGCGCTACCTCGGGAAACCTTCAACCAAGCCTTTTGACGCATGGAGGCATCTCTAGATACCAAAAGTCCGCCACGGCCAACAGAAATTGGCTTTCCGCCGCCGAAGCTATATATTCCTATATTTGCAAATGTCCCCAGCTTTTTTCCTCGGAAGGTGGCCCCGAAACATTGGCAGGCATCCTCCAACCAAGGCACCTGATTTTGCCGACATATTTCGCTGATCTGTTCCACATCAGCCATGCCACCGTACAAGTGACTCACCATCACCGCTTGGACCGACATACCCCGGCTGCGGGCTGAATGCAGAGCCTCCGCCAAACCAAGGGCGCACATTTGCGGGCTGTCCTTCCGCACGTCCACCAGGAGCGGTTTGGCCCCCAAGGCGTGAACCGAAAGGAAATTGCCCGGGTAATCAAAAGCCGGCATGGCGACGAAGCCACCAGGCTTGACCCCCAAAGCCTGCAAACCCAACTCAAGCGCCAGCGTGCCGCTTTGCACCAAAAGGGAATGGCGGGTGCCCAAATATTGGGACAACAGGCCTTCCACCCGCTCGGTTCTTTCCGGGTCGTAGCGCGCCCAGGAGCCGTCTGAAAGACAGGATTCCACCGAGCGCCGAACGGCCTCGGAGGCTGGCAAGCCAGGAATCCCGGAAAAACTCAATTCTCACCCCCCGGCACCTGGTTGTCCCCAAATTTTAAAAATATAAATCTGAGTTTTATTGACGGAATTTGCCCCGCCCCTGGAGGGCTTCCTCGAACGGAGCCTTGGGCACCACAAGCACCATGCCCGGCAGGGTGGATACGGATGCGGCCAACCCGGTGCCCTCGACCCGCCCCAACACCAGCCGCGACGATTCTTTCTGCCCTTCCACCATCCATTCGACGGCAAAGCCATTGCGGGACGGATCCAACCCCAACGCGGGGTCACCGCCACCGCTGTAGGCCAGAACACGGTCAAAGCGCAGTCCCTTCAAGGCGGCAAGCAGTTGGCCCACCTTGGCCTGTGCCACCGGAAAATCCGCTGCCGGCTCCCTGGAAATCCACTGATCCTTTTCCCTTTCCAACACCAGATTCAGCGGAGTCCCATTGACTGCCTGCCAACCCGTCAATTTCAGACGAACCACCTTGGCAGGATCGAGCCCGCCAAAAATTTGCCGGTTTTCCCAAGGGGCTTCCACAATTGACCGCAAGGACAGGTCCACCGTGACCAGTCGGTCGGTCCACCCGGGAAGGGCATAGACACCTCCGTCCTCGCTTTCCTTGCCCAAGGCGAATGACTTCGACTGCGGTTTGCCCTCCGGCCCCTGCAAGGTGAGGAGAATGTTCACCGCGGGTGGTTGCAATCCGCGTGACGCCAATTCGCCAGGACCAGGCTTTTCCGCCACCAGCTTTCTGGCTTGCAAGGTTGCCAAATTCACCAGGATGGCTCGGATGGCCTGGGGATCCACTGGCAAGGCCGCCCGATCGGCTGGTGCCGTGAACTTCCAGGGCTCTCCCTTGTCCTTTCGGCTTACAGTCCGGGTTTCGGCCCCCTTGGCCACAGTCACCGACAACACCTGTTCCAAGGCAGTATCGGCAGCAACGCCCTCGCCAGCGAATGATGGGACTTTGCGGTCGAAGTAAGCCAAAGGCCCCTGCTCCGCGAGTTCCAACAGGTTTTTGGGTGCCATCAGCAAAGCCTGATCCTGGCCTGCCACCCGGAGGATTGCCACCTCGTCACCTTGCCGTTTGCCAAGGATCACCTCGGCACTGGCAGGCTGGTTTCTACGATTTGGTTTGGTGGATCCCGTTTCTTTTTTGTCCTCTTTTTTCGTGTCTTTGTTAGCATCCTTTTCGACTCCAGCAATCCAGAAACGGACTGAAACCCGTTTATCTTCAGGTCGATCCAGATCGAATTCTTTCCTCTTTTCAGGTGAATCATCCAACGTTTTGCCCCGGCCGTTTTTCATAGCCTCGACCAGTGCGGTGACGGCTGAAGCTTCCACAGCCTGCCCATCTGCCACCCCGGGCCGGTACAGTCGGAAGCCTGCCACCGGATCCGTTTTCACCAAATCCAGCCGGCCCAGGCCATTGTTGATCTCAATCCAATCCGGGTCCCCGGTCAGACGCAGGACGGCCCTGTCTCGGATGAGCGAGGGGTTTTCCAGAAGGCGCAGCAGTTCAGACACCGGTCCGGCGGGAACGAGAACCACTGTGCCAGTTCCCTCCACCGTGGCCGGATATCCCTTGAATGGTTGAGCTTTGGGATCTGCCTTAGCGGCTGGTTTTTCCACCGGCTTGTCCAAACCCACCAAGAGGGTCACCTTTGCAGTTTCATCCGGCTTGACATTGGCGCCAACGGCACCGGAAGTCTGGCTTCGCGCCACTTCCACGCGAAGCACCCGGTTTTTGCCACCATCCAGACCCTGGGAAACCAGATCGGTCACACCATCTGCGACAAAGTCATTACGTTCGCCTTCCCGCTCACCCGCCTGCTCGACTCGCAACCCAACAATGGCTCGCAGGATTGAGCCCACATCGGTTCCACCAGCCTGACTACCCGGGGTTCCGGGCAAACTGGCAGGTTCGGCCAGGCCGAACGCCGGGGTTTCATAACGCCACACCCCCTGGTATTTGCGCAACGCGACCGGCGGTTTGGCACCGCTGGGGCCCACCGAAAGGCGGAACTGTTCCAGATCCGCCTCGGTGCCCAAAAGAGTCTTTTCACGCAAGGCTCCCACGGGCCGGTAGAGAGGATTCAAGTCCCGTTCAACCATCACCTGGACCGCGGCTTCCCTTCCGCTTGACCGCACAAAGGCCAGATTGCCGGCTGCACCCGGGATCGATTTGCCCACCACCAGGGCATGCTCTTTTCCGTCCTTGTCTGTCAGGGTGACCGAGGCAACAGGTTGGTCCAAACCGGTTTGGGCCGAGGCGGCGGTAGCATCGCGATCCTCCTCGCGCCGGCCTTCCAAAATAGCCCGGACCAGATTGTTCACCGCAAAAGAGTCGGCAGAACCCTGAAACGGTTGCTCGAATCGCCAGCGCCCATTGGCGCCATCACGTTTCAGAACCAGGGTCTGTTTTTCCGGCTTGGTACGCTCCAGCCGCACCGCAAGAATATTTTCCCCCGGGTTCACATCCACCCCTGTGGACCTCAACAGTTCGGGAAAAAGGGCACGGCCCTGGTCGGCATTTTCCGGCCCGATGGTAATCGCCACAGCAAGCAAAAGGAGCAGGGCCAGGAAAATGCCCCCAAGGATGAATGTTGTGCGGTAATTCATGCTGCACCCGTTCCAAAAACAGTGATCCGGTCAAACCGGCCCTCACGCGTTGCGGCGCACCAGCCACATTCCGGCACCCAGGCCAAAAATGGCCACCATGGCCAGCCCCAAGGGCAACCAACGCATGCGCCCCAGTTCCAGGGTGTCGCGCCTGGCCCGAAGCTGGTAGGTTTTGCGCTCAAATTTCTGGCTTGCCTCGACGGGCTTGCTGCCGATTCCCGGACGCTCGCGCAACCAGCCACAGCAGCTTGCCACCAGTTCGAGGCTGTCGGTATTGCCCACACGCCGCAGGAATTCATCCGTAACAAACCGGGCGTTGCCCAAGACCACGGCGCGGGGCACACCTGCTTCTTGGACAGTCACACCCAGATTGAGAAGGCTGACAGGCTTGGGTGGATTCTTGCCCTCCTTCCAACCGTCGCTTTTGACCAGTTCCTCGAACGAGGCGGAAGCATCAGTCACCGGACGGCTGTCAAACTGGGGATAAGCCACCAGAAATGGTTCCGATTCCAAAGCAACGGCACCATCCTGCGGTGGAGTGGCGATTTTCAGAGGGCGGGCCTCGCGCATTGGGAATGGGATGGGTTGCCCCTGGCTGATAAATGCCTTGGCCAGCGGGGAATTGGATCGGGGATTGGGAATCGCCAACATGTCGGTGGGCGGCTTGAGCCTGCCGGAAAGGAGGATGGAATCCTCCACCTCCACCCGCAGGGAGGCCAACAAAGATTTCAACCTGGGAAGCGGTGTAAAGCCCTGCTTGCCACCCTGGCGCTCACGCACCGCGTCGAGCATCACCACCAGCTTGCCTTTTTTGCCACCCTCAGCTCCCTGCAAGAAACGCGTCAGGGCGGCTATCGCCTCAGCCGGCGGATCCAAGCGTGGCCCGGCCATGACAACGATATCCGCATCGGCGGGAATCACCTTGGTGGAGGCATCCAGGGGAAGCTTTTCCACCCGGTAGTTGGCCTTGCCCAGTTCCGCCGCCAACTCGGCGATCGTCCCGGATTGGCCGGCTGTTTCCCCCCCCGCGCTCTCGAATTCCCCATTACCGGTTGTGAGGTAGATGACACCCTTGGACTTGTTTTCAGACAGGAAAACCAAGGTGTCGAACAGCTTGGCCTCGCCCAGGAACTGTCTCTTATACACATCTCCGAGCCCACGAG
>CAWUOE010000071.1:0-11947 GCA_963923355.1 uncultured Gemmataceae bacterium
CTGGTGGCCACCAACTGGATCCGGACGCTCTGCTGGACCCTGAGGGCCGGGCTGGCGCTGGCCATGATGGCGGTTTGAGGCGGGGGTCTGACGGTAATACGTGCCCTTACGGCCTTGAGTTGAATTCTAAAATCCGGGCAATCCGACACCTTTCCTGCTTGACATCCCATGTTGTTCTGCCGGACCATAGGGACTAGGCCCGGTAGGAGGCCGGGTTTGCCATCTTCCTAAACCATCTTGGGATTGGTTCCTGCACCAATCCATCCGTCATAGCGGCGTCTTTTTCGAATCAGATAGTGGTTGCTAATGGAGCGGCACCATGATTCAGACCGCAGCGCATGTCGAATGGGGCAATTCGACCCCCGATTGGGATGACCAGACCGTTTTGGAATTGCAGTTGCTACTGCCCGCGGACCAGGCGTTTGCCCTGGAAGAATTGGGCCAATCGAACGGATTGAGCCTGGGCAGCATGATCCGGCAGATTATCACTGAGCGGTTGCATCAGTCCACCGCCTGAAGGGGACGATTTCCATGGAGTCGCCCAGCCCTTCACGGGTTGGGCGACTCTTTCTATTGGCTTGGCATCAAGGTGGGCGGGCATTTGGCCTGGATGGTTACCGATTGATGGGTGACCGGATGATGGAAGGTGAGCTTGTGCGCGTGCAGCCAGTAGCCACCATCGCCAGGGAGGCCGGGGTTTTCGGGTTTCGGCACACCGCCGTGGGTGTAGAGCGGGTCGCCCGCCAGGGGATAACCGGCTGAAGCCAGGTGGATACGGATCTGGTGCGGCCGTCCGGTGTGCAAGTTCACGCGGAACACGGTGGTGTCCTGGCGCCGTTCCACCACCGTGGCTACGCTGCGCGAGGGTTTGCCTGTCGGGCTGGCTGCGAATACCTTTCCCAATCGCGGGTGGTCCACTTCCCCGATGGGTGTGCGCAGGTCCAAGTGGTCCTCGGTGGCGACGCCTTCTGACAATGCCAGGTACTGCTTGGTCACTCCACCCCAGCCCCGCAGCAGGCGGGATGTGGCCTCGAGACTGAGCCCGAAAAGCACCACCCCGCTGGTGGCCCTGCCCAAGCGGTGCAGCGGGCGCGCCTCGGGGAATTCTTCCCGCACCAGCGAGAGCAGGGTGTTCCGGTAGAAACCAGCACCCGGCAAGGTGGGCAGTCCGCCCGGTTTGTGGACAGCCACCAGGTGCTCATCGGTCCAAAGCACCTCAAACGATCCGGGTGTTTCCTCCTCCTGCCATCCCGGCCGATTCCAAACCAGCACCTGACCCGGTCGCAGGCGGGAGTTGGAAAGGGTCACCACCCCATCCAACTCCAGTTCCCCACCAACCAATCGCTCCATCCATTCGGACTCGGTGGAATGATTGAACGTGAGGGCCAGATAAGCCACCAGGGAATGACCCTTCCCTTCGGGCCCGACCACATGGCGATAACGGTAGCCGTGATTCTGCATCACCTCATCCTGACGCAACCGCTTGGCCAATCAATGCTTTGTCAAACTTTGCTCAAGTTGCGGGTTTTTCCACGTCGATACAAGGCGATGACACCTTCTTCCGGCGTGAGAGGCGCATCATGTGCGGTATCTCGGCGATTGTGCGCAAGGATGACCAGCCGGTTGACCCTGCCGATCTTGCCCGCATGTCCTCGGCGATCGCACACCGCGGGCCCGATGGGGCAGCTTATGCCATCCTGGAGCAGGGAAGGGTGGGGCTGGGCCATGTCCGCCTGAGCATTGTCGATCTCGCGGGCGGCGAGCAGCCGCTGTACAACGAAGACCACACCATCAGTGTGGTCTGCAATGGCGAACTGTATGACTACCGGGAACTGCGGCGGGAACTCACCGCCCGGGGGCACCGCTTCCGCACCACCTCCGACTCCGAACTGGTGATCCACCTGTACGAACAGTACGGCACCCGCCTCTTTGATCACCTGCGGGGGGAATACGCATTCGTTTTGCATGATGGCCGTTCCAAGCGGGTCCTGGCTGGTCGGGACCACTGCGGTATCAAGCCCCTGTTTTATGTCGACACCTCCGCTGAAACTTTGCTGTGCTCCGAGGTGAAGGGTATCTACGCCTTGGACCGGGTGGAGCGTGGGCTCTCCAGTCGCTACATGGCCGGGCCCGCGCTGGGTATCTACCGGGAGGAATTGTCCCCATTCGCCCATGTGCATCCAGTGCGGCCGGGACATTACCTGTTGATCGGGGGTGATGGTGCCGTCCGTGAGCATTGCCACTACCGCCAGGAGTACCAGACCGATAACTCGCTCACCTGGGAGGACGCCAAGACCGAGGTGCGTGCGCGGCTCACGCGCGCGGTCGAGCGCAGGCTGGCGGCCGATGTTCCCGTCCACGCGTACCTCAGTGGCGGTCTGGATTCGACCATAGTCGCCGGATTGATGTCCCGCCTGGGGGCGAAGTTCACCTGCTTCAATGTCGGTTTTCCAGATTCCCCCTACGATGAGTCGGCCAAGGCCCGCCAGGTGGCCAATCACTTCGGGCAGGATTTCGAGACGGTGCCTTGCACGCATCGCCAGATCGCCGAGAACATCCCCGCGGCGGTCTTCGCCACGGAGATGCCCCTCAACAATTACAACGCGCTGGCCAAGATGGTGTTGTCAGGGTATGTCCGCGGCCGTGGGGTGAAGGTCTGCCTCACCGGCGAAGGCTCCGACGAATTCTTCGGGGGCTACCCCTACTTCAAGCTCGAGGCCATCTGGAGGCTGCTGCAGGGCGGCGGGGCACATTCAGCCCGCGGCAAGGAATTGCAGGCGCGCTTCCGTGAGCTTGAATTCAAGAGTGAAGGGCTGCTGTGGGACGGCAGCGACCGCTGGAAGCGGGCCTCGGGGATGTTCGGTTATCCCAGCTTTTTCAACCTGCGCGCCCGCGATGCCAGCAAATGCGTGGGGGTATTCTTCAACAAGGCCGGGCTGGGCCTGTCCAAACAGGACATGCCCGACCACCTCCTGCGCACCGCCATGCCCAAGGATCGGTTGGAGGGGCTGGACCCGTTCAACACCTCGCGCCTGCTCACGCTGAACCAGCTCTACAACCTGGTCATCCCATCCTTGGGTGACCGTGTGGAGATGGCCAACTCCTTGGAGTGCCGTCCGCCCTTTTTGGACAGGGACCTGCTGGAACTGTTGGGCTCGGTGCCGCCCGAGTATTTCATCGACCTCGACACGCTGCGCGAGAAGCACCTGCTGCGCGAGGCGATGGCGGATTTGCTCCCCCCGCTGTTTCAGAAGGAGCACAAACATCCGTTCCTGGCCCCCACCTGGCTGAGTTTCGGTACCACCCCGCAGGGAAGGCAGTTGTTCGCCGAGTTCCTTTCCGGTTCCAGGGCGAGGGAAGTGGGAGTATTCAGGCCCTGGGCTGTCCGGCTGGTGCGCATGGCGCTGAGGGGGCTGCCGCTCCCCCGGGGGCTGGGCAGGAAGCTGGACGCACTGGTGGGCACCATGCTCACCACCCACCTGCTGCATCATTCCTTCGTGGAAAACCGCATCCCATGCGATCCGGCATTCCCGATGGCCAACCGCAGCCCTCAGATCCTGTCGTCCGCCCGTCGGGCAGCCTGATCAGTCGGCCTTTTTACCGGTGTATTTGTACAGGTGCTCATCCGTCCGCAGGTATAGCGCGCCCTCGTCGAAAGCGGGGGAGGCCAGTGTGCGGCCTGTCACGCGGTTTTTGGCCAGCACCTTGAATTGCTTGCCGGGCTGGATCCAGGTCGCGCCGCCTTCCTCATTCATCAGAAGAATCTTGCCGTTTACCAGGAACAGCGAGGTGGAATAGTTGCCATCCACCCGTTCCATCCAGTGCCTCTCGCCGGTTTTCACATCCACGCACGAGGCAATCCCCTTGTCGGAGACGAAGTAAAGCTCATCGCCCACCAAAAGCGGGGTGGGGGTGCTGGGGGCGCCTTTCTTCAGGCGCCAGACGATATGCGTGTCCGTCACATCTCCCTTGCCCCCCAGCCGGGCCGCGATCAGTTCCGGGTTGTCGTAATCATGGTTGTAGATCACCATCCCGTGCGTCACGGTGGGTTGCGGTACCACCGACCACCCGGGCGCCCGCACCTTCCAAAGCTCCTTCCCGGTGGCCAGGTCGTAGGCTGCAAAATGGTCCGGCCCGGGGGCAAGCACCTGGGCCTGGTTATCTATCACCGCCACGGTGGGCGTCACGAAGGAGTGGCTGATCTTGGGGGCCACCGATCGTAGGGTTTTCCAGGCCACCTTGCCGGTGGCGGCATCCAGCGCCACGACAAACGGGTCCTTGCTGCCATCGCAAACGATGGCCAGTTTGCCGTCATGCAGCACCGGGGAACCCCCGCTGCCATGCAGGGGAGGGTAGACCAGTTCGGTGCAAAGCCATTGCAGGCTGCCATCCTTGTCGGAAAGGCGCGCCGTGCCCAGCGTGCCAAAGTGCACGAAAACCGATCCTTCGTGCAGGATTGGCGTCGGGCTGGCGTGGCTGTTCTTGGTGTGGATGGAGGGGGCCTTGTCCACCTTCCGCACCTCGCGGTCCCACACGGTTTTCCCGGTGGCCGCATCCAGAGCCATCGCCCGCAGCGACAAACCCTCCCCCTGCTTGACAGCGGTGGTCAGGTACACCTTGCCATCACCCAGCACCGGGGAGGACCAGCCCAATCCCGGCACAGGGACCTTCCATGCCACGTTTTTGGTGTCCGACCATTCCTCGGGAATGTTCTTCGCGGCCACATGGCCGTTTTCCTGGGGCCCGCGAAATTTGGGCCATTGGTTCAGGCTCAGGGAAGATGCGGCTATCAGTTCAAGCAGCATGGAGTGAATACCTTGGTTCAGCGATTGCATGCAGAAAGATGGTCCGGCCAGGCAGGATTTGGCCGCGTCTTTCTCGGCGGGTGTAGGCCTTTGAGAATAACACCAATCCTTGGTGGCTGGGAATCAATTTTCCGGGCAGTTTCAATCGATGGCCGCTGGATGGATGGGCAATCTTTGGCCTTTCCGGTCCCGGGCGGGTTTTTGGATGCAAAGGCACCGTTTCTCCCGTAAGCTGAACGCCTCAAAGACCTTTGACCCTGCGGCGGCTTTTTGAACAGAAGGAAACGGCCCCATGAGTTCGGCTTTTCTTGGCGAGTTCCTCGGCACCACCATCCTGATCCTGTTGGGGGGAGGTGTCTGTGCCGCTGTCACCCTGGAGAAGTCCTATGCCAAGAATGCCGGCTGGATTGTGGTGACTGCCGGCTGGGCTTTCGCTGTCGCCTGCGGCATTTTTGTTTCCAAGGCCTTTGGCGGACCGGGTGCGTTGAACCCGGTTGGACCGTTTGCCGACATCCTTCAGGGCAAGGGTGATTTGCCGGCCAATCTTTCCATGATTGCGGCGGAATTCCTGGGCGCTTTCACCGGGGCTGTGCTGGTGTGGCTGCAGTACCTGCCCCACTGGTCCCAGACAACCCATGCGGCGTCCAAGCTGGGAGTCTTCTGCACCGCTCCCGCCATCCGTGATGTGAAAGCCAATTTTCTCAGCGAGGCCTTGGGAACCTTCGCGCTGGTGTTCATTGCCTCGGCGGTCACCAAGGAGGAGACGGGCCTGGCCACCGGGCCGCTGGTGGGGATGGTGGTCTGGGCGGTCGGTCTCGGCTTGGGCGGCACCACCGGCTATGCCATCAATCCCGCCCGTGACTTCGGCCCGCGCCTGGCCCATGCCCTGTTGCCCATCGCAGGCAAGGGTGGTTCCGATTGGGGCTACGCCTGGATCCCTGTGGTGGGGCCGCTGGTGGGGGGCACCTTGGCCGCTTTGTTATTCCGCGTCCTGGCCGGATGATGCTTTTGAGCCCTGCCCTGCCGGTGTGAAAATTATCTGCCATCCGGTGAGTTCCCGATGGATCCATCGAACACCTGTGAGAGTTCCGTCGGGCTCACCCCGGGCGTGAACAAGCTCTCCAGCGAATACGGGAAGATTGATCAGGCAGTGCATGGGGAGGGTTTGTTCGGGGCCCGTATCCTGCTGCTTGTTTTGGGTGTGTTCACCTTCTTTTATCACGCGGTTCAGTTGGTGAATGTGCCTGATGAGGTGGAGAAAGTGATCCGTGAGGAGATGCGTTCGCTCGGGTCAGATGAGGTGATAGACCAGGAGGAGCTGGTGGCCTTCAGGCAGGAAGCTGCCCAGAGGGGCTATTGGGTTTATGGGTTGACCGCGGTGACGGGGCTGGTGATTTTTCTCCTGGGGGTATTTCTTTACAGGGCGCCTGTTCTGTTTGTGGTCACCGGTTTGATTCTGTACGCCGGGTGTGTCGCCTGTTTTGCCATCCTGGATCCCGAGTCATTGAGCCACCGGATTGTCAAACATGTGGTGGTTTTGTTGGTGCTTTCCAGGGCGGTCCAATCCGCCTTTGCGTACCGGCACGCTGCCCGGGCCGCCCAAGGCAAAATCTCCCGGTCGTGGGCGGATATCCGGGCGGTCGGGTGAAATGTTTCTGGGCCGGCGTGGGTCCTTGAAAGCGGGATGGGAGGAGGGCTAGGGGGCGACCACTTTTATTTCTCTGGAATCCGTATCTTTCCGGCAAATCCTCGCCCACACCACCAGCAAAGCCAGTGCTGCCAGGGGAGCCACGCCGGTCGCGATCAGTGGCGCATCGTAGGATCCGGTGCGCTTGATGTACTCGCCAATCGCGCCCTGCATCCGCCCCACCACCACCCAGGATGCGGCTGACAGCAGCCCGGATAGCATCCCCATATGGCGGGCCGGAAGTTCCTGTACCAAGGCATAATATTGCGGGTGGGCACCGAGCGAACCGGCACCCACCAGCACCAGCGTCACCAGCAGCAGGGGCCCGCGCTCCAGGGTGGGCACCACCATCGACAAGGCCACCAGTGCGGTGCAACCCGCGAAGCTGGCCAGCCGGGCGTAATGGATCGACATCCCCCGCGCCGTCAGCAGACTCACCACCGCGCCGAAGAAGATGCACCCGATGTCGGCCACGATGTAATAGCCCGACGTGAAATAGTTGGCCATCGACTCGGAGTAGTGGTGGTATTCCTTCAGGTATTTGGGCAGCCAAGCCCGCTGGAATTGCCATGCCAGACTGATGGTGACCACGATGGTGCCCAGCGTGATTATCTGGTAGAGGAACCTCGCGGGGTTGGCTGTCGCTTTGTCCGTATGCTGGTCCTGGATGGGCTGGTAACGCCAGTCACCCCAACGAATCAGCATGAACCAGAGGGGCACCCAAGCCAGCCCGATCAGGCCGATGATGAAAAATGGCCCCTGCCAGGGCAGGCCGGTCGCCCGTATCCCCTGGATCACTAATGGGGTCAAAATCGCCCCCAGTGATGCCCCGCTTTGCAGGATGCTGTTACCCAGCGGGCGCTGCTTGTCGGTGAGGATATTCCGTGCCGTCAACAGGGCGCACGGCCAGTGGCCCGCCTCACAAAATCCCAGCACCGTCCGGCACAAGAACAACCAGCGGAACTCGCCCGATCCGGGATCGAGCTCATTCCCGAAGATCCCGGCGATAGCGGGCCACCCGGCCAGGGGAGAGAGCACGCCGGCCAGGGACCACCCGGTCAAAACCAGCGGGTAAAGCAGCCTGGGCCCGATGCGGTCGGCCAGAAAACCGAAGAAGATGCCCCCCGCCGCGAAGGCGTAGCTGAACCATTCCTCCAGCCGGCCGTAACGCCCGTCATCCAGGCTGATTTCAGATTTGAGCTGTGTCGCGGTCAGCGAGAGGGTTTGGCGGTCCATGTAATTCAACATGGTCGCCAGCAGCAGCGCCCCGCACATCCACCATTTCCAGGACCGGTCACCCGCTTTCATCGCTGCTTACCGTGCTTCGCCAGGGCGAAAGACCCGTTGGGCGATCTGGTACAGATCATCCTTCCACACCTTGAAGTCGTGCCCGCCATTCGGGATCACCCGGTACAGGTGGGGCACTTTCTTCTCGTCCAGCATCCGGTGCACGCCCTGACTGATTCGGAACAGCCCGTCCTTGTCCCCGCACGACACATACAGGAGGCGCAATTTTGCCGCCGCTGCTTCCGGATCTTTTACCAGTTCGCCCGGTGGCCGAGTGTTGGGTGCCGAGGAGAATCCACCCACCCAGGCAAAGGTGTCCAGGTTGGCCAGACCGAAGTTCAAGGATTGCCCGCCACCCATCGACAGGCCGAAGAGAGCCCGGCTCTCGCGGTCCGCCCGTACCGGATAGTTTTGTTCGATGAAGGGAATCAGGTCCTTCAGCAGCTCCTGCTCGAATTTGGCAAAAGCGGGCGATTGTTTCGGGATGGGGTCGCGCGCTGTCAAATCCTTCGAGGCCCGACCGTTTGGCAGCACCACCAGCATGGGTACTGCTTTCTTTTCGGCGTACAGGTTGTCGAGGATGATATCCGGGGCGCCATTGCGCGCCCACTCGTTTTCATCTCCGCCGATGCCGTGCAGCAGATAGAGCACCGGGTAGCGCTGGTCCTTGGAGAAGCCTGGCGGTGTGTAGACCCGGGCTTTCCGCTTCGTGCCGACAATGGTGGATTCGTACTCCGCCGTCTCCAGCTTGCCCCGCTCGATGCCCTCGCGCTTTTTGTCGAAGCCGGCCGGGGCGGCAGTCAGACCTGGCTCGACCTGTCGCTGTGGATTTTTCTCCTGGATGGGCTGGGCATTGAACGAAGTGATCAGCAGTCCACACGCACCAGACAGGATGTTCCCAATCATCACACACCGCCTTTAACCGTGTTTGATTCCACTCAAGCCGTTATACGGCATGGGAAGACGCCGCGCTTCCAACCATCCGGGCAAAATAAAACCAGCCTGACTCCGCAGGGAGCAGGCTGGCCAAGGAGGGAGATCAGTTTTTTCCGGCCCGGTTGGCACCGGGTCGGGCATCGTTTCAGGGTTGTGCTGTGGCCACTTTCTTCACGGCCAGCCGTTCGGACGGGGGCAGGTCGAAGCGGTCCAGATTCATCACCTTGGTCCATGCGGCGACGAAATCCTCCACAAACTTTGCCTTGGCGTCGTCCGAGGCGTACACTTCCGCGATGCCGCGCAATTGCGAGTTGGATCCGAAAACCAGGTCCACCCGGCTGCCGATCCATCTCATCTTGCCGGTCTTCCTGTCGCGGCCTTCGTAGAAGTGTTCGCACATTTTGGATTTCTGCCATTCCGTGCCCATGTCCAGCAGGTTCACGAAGAAATCGTTGGTCAGGGCTTCCGGCCGATTGGTCAGCAAGCCAAGCTGCGGGTAGGCACCGGTGGTGTTCAGCACCCTCAAACCACCCACCAAGACCGTCATTTCCGGAGCGGTCAAGGTGAGGAGGTGAGCCCGGTCCACCAGTTGCTCCTCCGCGGGCCTGTCCTGCTTTTTGGCGAAGTGGTTGCGGAACCCGTCTGAGGTGGGCTCCAACACCGCGAAGGATCCCACATCCGTCATTTCCTGGGTGGCGTCAGTCCGACCGGGATGGAACGGTACCCGGACTGGATGACCGCCTTTCCTGGCAGCCTCCTCCACCGCGGCGCAACCGCCCAGAACGATCAGGTCTGCCAGGGAGATTTTTTTGCCATCGGTCTGGTTGGTGTTGAAGTCCTTTTGGATTTTTTCCAGGGCCTGCAACACCTTGGCCAATTCAGCGGGCTGGTTCACTTCCCAGTCTTTTTGCGGTGCCAGACGGACACGGGCGCCGTTGGCCCCGCCGCGCTTGTCGGTTCCCCGGAAGGTGGAGGCCGAAGCCCACGCGGTGGAAGCCAGTTGTGACACGGTCAGGCCTGATTCCAGCACGCTGCGCTTCAGCGCCTCGATGTCCTGCGCGTCCACCAGCTTGTGATCCACCGGCGGGACTGGGTCCTGCCAGACAAACGGCTTGGGTACCGACGGCCCCAGGCAGCGCGACACGGGGCCCATGTCGCGGTGGGTCAGTTTGTACCAAGCCTTGGCGAACGCGTCGGCGAACTCCTTCGGATTCTTCTGGAAACGACGGGAGATCTTCTCGTAAGCCGGGTCCATGCGTAGCGCCAGATCGGTGGTGAACATCATCGGTGCGTGCGATTTACCCTTCTCATGGGCATCGGGGACTGTGCCTTCCGCGTTTGGATCCTTGGGCTTCCATTGCCAGGCACCGGCCGGGCTCTTCACCAGCGTCCATTCGTAGCCGAACAGGTTTTCGAAATACCCATTCGACCACTGGGTCGGCGTCATCGTCCAGGCACCCTCCAGCCCGCTGGTGATGGTGTCCTTTCCTTTGCCTGTGCCGAACTTGTTCTTCCAGCCCAGTCCCTGCTCCTCGATGCTGGCACCCTCGGGCTCGGGCCCAACCAGATCCTTGGGATTTGCAGCGCCGTGGGCCTTGCCGAAGGTGTGCCCACCGGCGACCAGCGCGACGGTTTCCTCATCGTTCATTGCCATCCGCCCGAAGGTTTCGCGGATGTCCTTTGCGGCTGCCAGGGGGTCTGGCTTGCCATTGGGACCTTCGGGGTTCACGTAGATCAGGCCCATCTGTACTGCGGCCAGCGGGTTTTCCAGTTTCCGGTCGCCGCTGTACCGCTTGTCACCCAGCCACTCTGTTTCGGGGCCCCAGTAAATATCTTCCTGAGGGACCCACACATCTTCCCGGCCACCCGCGAAACCGATGGTTTCAAAGCCCATCGATTCCAAAGCGACATTGCCGGTCAGCACCATTAGATCCGCCCAGGAAATCTTGCGGCCATACTTCTGCTTGATCGGCAGCAGCAGGCGCCTTGCCTTGTCCAGGTTGGCATTGTCGGGCCAACTGTTGAGCGGGGCGAAACGCTGCAGGCCGTAGGATGCCCCGCCGCGACCATCCGATATGCGGTAGGTGCCCGCACTGTGCCAAGCCATGCGGATGAAGAAGGGGCCGTAGTGGCCATAATCGGCAGGCCACCAATCCTGGGAAGTCTGCATCAACGCGGCGATGTCTTTTTTCAGGGCCACGAGGTCCAGCTTCTTGAACTCCTCCGCGTAGTTGAAATCGGCCCCCATCGGATTGCTCAACGCGGAATTCTGGTGCAGGATCCGCAGGTTCAACTGGTTCGGCCACCAATCCCCGTTGGTGCGCGCACCTGAGGCTGTGGGGCGCTCCTGGGCGGGCCGGGTGGTCCCGCCAATTACCGGGCACTTTTCTGCCCCTTCGGGTTTTGCTTGATTGGTGGGGCGGTCTTGGGCGTACAGGGCACCGGCCACACACACGGCCGCACAACCGGTGATCGCCTGCTGGATCAAACTCTTGCTCATTATTATTCCTCCAAAAAAGCCGCCTCGACGGTCAGTGGGCATTGGCGCTTCTGTTAAAACAGTAGGCCCTTTCCGTGGTTCCGGGCCAATGCTTTTTGATTATCCGATTCATGCGTTTTTTGCATCGAAACATTAAAGATTATAAGTGATTGGTATCCAAGGGTTTGGCGGTTGCTTTTTATTGGGGGTGGCCCAGGTGACTTTCCTGAGTGCCGGTAGGGTGGTGGTAAAATCGGTTGCCATGGTTGCAACCCCGGCGCAACGGCCTTACCGTGGGTCTAGCAACTCTTGATCGGGCCTTAAGCAAAGGGGTGAATGGATGAACAGGCAATATCAATCGGCTTTTACACACCGCAAACTGGGTTTGCTGATTCTGGTGGTGGTATTTCAGGGGAGCTGGGGCGGTAATCAGGTTGCCTTCTCTCAAGAAGCAGCCAAACCAGCCAAGGAAAAAACGACTACGGCCCTGAAGATGGATGGCGACTGGAAGGCCTCCGCCGCCACCCACGCCGGCATCGAGCTTGGCGGCCCGTTCCTGACCAACATGACCCTGAAGATCAAGGGTGACCAGTTTGACCTACAGGCCGGTCCCTTGAAGGAAAAAGGCAAAGCGGAAATTACCGCCGACGCCAAACCGGTCAAGCTGAAACTCACCGCCACCGAGGGCAACAACCAAGGCAAAAACCTGCTCGCCATCTGCGAACAGGCCGGCCCCGATCAGCTCAAGGTCTG